>BNVD01000292.1 GCA_025997835.1 Spirochaetia bacterium | reverse complement strand
AATTGCTTGGTGACTATAGTGGAGGTGTTACACCCGTTCCCATTCCGAACACGGAAGTTAAGCCCTCTCACGCCGATGATACTGCCCCGTAAAGGGTGGGAAAGTAGGTCGTTGCCAGGCTTTTTTTATGTTTACAGGGGTGTTACACCCGTTCCCATTCCGAACACACGCCCAAGAAAAGCACGCGAAACATTGAGCGTGTTATAGGATAAATCAGCATGGCGTGGGTCCCGGTAAAGGCTACTGTTACCGTAAGGGCAACAGGACCCGTTAAGCCCTCTCACGCCGATGATACTGCCCCGTAAAGGGTGGGAAAGTAGGCGCGCACATCAGCACCCGCAAGGGTGTTTCCACGAGACAGTAACACCGCGTGGGCCTCAACCAGGTAACGCCGTCGGTTAACGGACAACCGTCCTTTAGGACGGTTGAAGGCCCCGGACGTTGCCAGGCTTTTTTTTAGGCCGTTCCCCTGGTGCCAGAATGTAAACAGGCCGTCCAAGGCTTTCACCCCGGACGGCCTGCATTTTCAAAAATCGGCGCCTGGCGTCATTTTTTGTTTTAGCCGATACCAAGTACAAGAAACCGGCAGAGAGTAATAACCATTTCCCCTACTGCTTTATAAAAATATCCTCACCTTCACCGTCACCTGCGGTATTACTGGTAATAGTCCCCTTGCCTTGGGTAAATGCACTTTTATTTAAGAGATAGATACCACCCCCAACAAATTCCGCTTCGTTTCCTGTAACGGTACCGCTATTTAACACAAACGCAATGGTTGTTACCGTTTTACCGAGATCATTATTTGAAATGAGCTTTTCCGCATATACACCTGCACCATATTCGGCTTTGTTGCCGGTGATTGTTCCACTTGTCAGAGTAAATCCAGGAAAAGCCTCAATTTTAGTTTTTGCTATAACTTCTGGCTTTTGAAGCTGACGATTGTTATTCCATACAGCTTGAAAAGTAGTATAGATAGCATTATTATTAATAAAACGGAATATTCCCTGAACAACATACACACCGCCGCCTTCTTTTGCAGTATTATTGACAATCTGAGCGTTGCCTTCCATAACAACGCTACCGCCAATTTTCGTATCACCAAGGCCATCAACAGCGTCAATACAAATACCGCCGCCTTTTTCTGCGGTGTTGCCTGAAATAACAGCATTTTCCTTGATAGTGAGATTTCCACCGTCAAAACAATATATTCCACCCCCTTTTCCTTCTTCTTTTTCATTCCCGGCAATTTTTGCATTTCCTTGCATAATAAAGGCCCCTCTATTAGCAACGCCGCCGCCATGAGCCGCCCAATCGGATCCCCCAATTTTGTTATTAGAAATTTCAGCATTATCTTTCATAGTGAAAGTACCGCTATTGTAAGCACCAGCCCCGCTTTGATTCGCTAAGATACCACTGATTTTTGTATTATCCTGCATAGTGAATGTTCCGGAATTCGTAACTCCCCGTCCCTGATTACTTCGTGAATTGATCTGACGCATAACCGAAGCTGTATCCTTCATTACAACTGTACCGGAAGCATTATTATCAATGCGGAAAACTTGCGCATTAGACTGTATCGTGCAGGTTCCATCATTTGTAATAGGCAAACCCACAATGCCCGTACCCACAATGAGGGTACCGCTATTGTTGATTCCGCCTCCATCAAATTCAAGATTTTCAACACGGATCGTTGATGTCTTATCTAAAGTTAAGCTAGTAAACTTAGCCTTTTTTGATGATACCTCTTTACCAATAATGAGTATCTCTGCCACCCCGGCATTTGTAACCCTTGCGGACATATACACCGGGCCAAGGATGGTAATGGTTT
>BNVD01000291.1 GCA_025997835.1 Spirochaetia bacterium | reverse complement strand
CCTTTGCCGGTGCAGCGCCTCTGGGTGGGGCGATGATTTCCCCCCGGCCAACGGCAACATCCACGCCGAAGCGCTTCATCTGCCCGGCAATCCCCTCACGCAGTTTTGCGGAGACCTCGTCCTTCCACTTCTGGATCACACCCCAATCAAAGGAAACATCCTTGGCGTTGACGCCGAATTTTCCCGCCTCCTTTGCGTGGACGTATTGCTTGGCCGAATTGAGCAGGGTCTTGGTGGGGACACAGCCCACGTTCAAACAGGTCCCCCCAAGGTATTGTTCTTCCATTAACAAGACCTTTTTCTTGTGATGTCCCAGCCGTTCCGCCGCGAGGTATCCCCCCGGCCCGGCTCCGATGATAATGGTATCGTACATTTTTGACTCCTTACATTGCCAGAGTGAGGTCGATGTCCGCCACCGCCTCGCCCAGCGCTTTTAAGAACCGCGCCGCCGGAGCGCCGTCCACCACCTGATGGTTGATGGTCAGGCTTAATCCGATGTGGGGCAGGAACTGAACCCCGCAGCCGTCATCGTCGTCGCCCGCCGTAGGCGAGGCCGCTACGGGTTTAAGCTCGATGTTGCAGACCCCAAGGATGCCCACCTCCGGCGCGTTGAGTACCGGGGTAAAGCTGGAGATGCCCATGCTTCCCAGATTGGTCACCGTGAAGGTGGAGCCTGAAAGCTCGTCGGGGCTGACCCCGCCTTTCTGACAGGCCGCCGCCAGCCGTTTCGCCTCGGCGGAAATTTGCCGCAGGGACAGGAGGTTGGCGTTCCTGATGACCGGCACCATGAGGCCCCGCGGGGTATCCACCGCCACTCCCAGATGCACCCGCTCGTACGTTTTCAGGGTATCCCCAATTTTGAGGGCGTTCATAACGGGGAAACGGGGCAGGGTCCGGGACACCGCATAGAGGATGAGATCGTTCACGGTAACCTTGGCAAACCCCAGTTCTTCAGGCGATGCCTTCATCCGTGCCCGCAGTTCCTGGAGCCGTACCGCCAGAGCGCTTGCGTTCAGGGTGAGCTGGGCGCTTTCCGCCAGAGACTGGTGCATACGATCCGAGATGAGTTTGCGTATGCCCTTGATGGGGGCTTCCATGATCGCCCCTTCGCCCATGTTGACAATTGCCGCACCGGGGATCACCGCCGCACCGGAACCGGCCGCCGCAGCCGCGCCGCCGCTTGCAAGGTCATTTGCCGTAACCCGGCCCCCAAGCCCGGACCCGCTCGCCGGTATAGCGCCGCCGGACGCGGCCTTCGCCGCTGCGGTTAATCCCGGACCGGCTTGTAAGGCCGCCTGTACATCCCGCTCGATAATCCGTCCCCCCGGCCCGGAACCCGCAAGAGCCCCGGCGGACAATCCTTCCTTCACCGCCAAATTCCGCGCACGGGGAGAGATAGCCCCGCCGCCTGCCGTGACCGCGCCGCCGCCCTGCACCGCCGCAGCCGTCGCAGAAGCGGAAGCCGCAACGGTGCCAGGCGCCGTTGCCGCAACCGTCGAAGCGGCGGCAGAAGCCGCAGTAGGCGCCGTTTCCGCCGTTGCGGCAGCGCCCGCGCCGCCAACAGCGGCAGCCCAGTCCTCACCGGGCTTTCCGATTACCGCGATGGGTTCCAGAACGGGAACATCGTCCCCCTCCGCCCGGATAAGCTTCAGGACCGTTCCGGCCTCTCCCGCGGGAAGCTCGAAGGTAGCCTTATCGGTTTCGATCATACAGACCACCGAATCGGCATCCACCGAATCCCCTTCCTTCACCTTCCAGTCCGTCAAGACACAGGATTCCACCGTGTTACCTTGACGGGGCATAATCAATACATGCGCCATAATAACTCCTATATT
>BNVD01000290.1 GCA_025997835.1 Spirochaetia bacterium | reverse complement strand
GCGCACCAGATGCGGCTACACAGGCCAGCCGGCTCGCCATGCAAGTTACCGCAACCGAACACGCGGCCAGGGCGATTGCGTCCCGCACGGTCAACCGGGTTTGGTCCTTCCGTCCCTTCTCCGTTTTTGTCAGTGCGCTTTTTCGTTCCGGCCGCCCGCTTTTCGTCACGGGTTTTCACCGTACTGTCGGCTGTACCCGCTGCGGCCTTTGCGCACGGCTTTGCCCCGCCGGCGCAATCACGATGACCGCCAGCGGCCCTGAGTTTCAGAAAACCTGCGAACACTGTCAGGCCTGTCTTAACTTCTGCCCATGCCGGGCCATCAGTTATATACGCCTTAAACCAAACACCCCCCGGTATCACCACCCGGAAGTGACGGCAGAAGAACTGTGCAGAGAGATAACGCAGTAAATTTGATGCCGGTCTACCAGTCCACTTAAAGCCCCGCAAGCCCTATAATGAGACCCGCCTGTGCCGCGATATAGGTTGCCATCACTACCAAATTTGCCAATCGCGGCAGCTTTCTGAAAAGAAAATACGCCAGCGTTGTATCGGAAGCTGCAAAACACAGACTTCCTGCAAAAATCATCGTCCCCGGACTGTCTCCCCGGTAACGCATCAGGCAGAACGCCGAGATACACATCGCCCCCAGTGCCGCCGCATAGAGACACACAGGCAGCCGCATTGCCCTGATCGGCCGGATCCTCCGTATGCCAAAAACACCTAAAGGAATTATCAGCGCAATGGCGATGATCAGGGGGATAGCGTCGACTTCTCCGGTAAAATGCCACAGGGCATTGATGTACCCTAAATGCCCCAGCAGGAACCCCGCCAGTCCCAGAAGCAGGCGCCGGTGCTTGTCATGCTTGAGCAGCAGAATGTCCCCTACCCACCCCAAAAGCCCGGCGAGGACTACAACAA
Source organism: Spirochaetia bacterium (assembly GCA_025997835.1). Lineage (GTDB taxonomy): Bacteria > Spirochaetota > Spirochaetia > Treponematales > Breznakiellaceae > BNVD01. The sequence continues at coordinate 920 of BNVD01000290.1, read as the reverse complement.
ACAGAAAATGTTCCGCCGCCGCCACGTAATATCCCAACAGCAGGGGTACCAGAAGTACCTTGGAGATACGCCGCAGCCGTTCCCTGCCCAGTGTCAGGACGATGAGGTGGAACACCGCAACGGCGGCAAACAGCAGCAGGAACAACTGTGGGGATACGGTCACCGGACTCATGAAAATACCTCTTGTACGATGATAGAGGTGTTGAGGTGAAAGTGCAAGAACAGTGGGGGACACGGGTAGGGCAAAAGCATTTAACTTTTGCCAAATAAAACATCGTGAAGGAAATCTTGATTGAGAGCCGCCTTGAATTGTTTTCGTCGCGGCGTTCTGTTGGTTGTGGAGTATGGCGCGTCTTATCGACGGCGGTGTTACGAACGCCCTGCTGATCCATTTTTTAAGCTATATTTTTCTGTACCGGCAGGGGTTTTTCAATACCCACCACCGGATAAAACTGATCATCGGGGGATGCCTTTTGGCCGCCGCAATCGCGTCGCAGATACGGTTTGGGTATATAATACTGTCGCAACAACTGATTCGGTTATTCGAGATGGGTTTTGTTGTTTTTGTCACAGCAGTTTTTCTGCGTCCCCAAATCCGGCAAATAGTTGACGCCGAACAAATCCTGCACTTGCCTCTGGACTTGTATGGTGAGGAGGATGCGGCAATTCTGCGTAAAATCATTGCCGGGGAAAAATACGAAACGATTGCCAGGGAAACGGGGCGGTCAGTCAGCGCGGTAAAAAACCATATACACGGCGTTTTTCAGCGCTTGCAGGTTACCGACCGGGTTAGCTTTTTGTCCCATTACGCGACACACCGGATTGTGCGGGAAGAGAAGAATAATTAACCACGAACTCCCTGGTGGCGAACCATCAGACCTATGGTCTGCGGTTCGACGTGTGGCGGACTTTCACCGCCG
>BNVD01000289.1 GCA_025997835.1 Spirochaetia bacterium | reverse complement strand
GCAAAAAGGAGAGGTCGGAATAGTCGCCGACTTTTTTTGGCACAAAAAAGTTATCAGCCGAAACGAAATAAACGCCCAGTTCTGTTATTAACTCACCTGCTTCTTCATAGCCGTTCAAGCCTATGGCAATAACTTCCTTGTACGTTTCTGTATTGTTGATAATAGCGTTTGCGTAGTGTACCGCACCGTTTACGGCGTAACTATTGATATTCGAGTAGTTTGGTTCGCCGTTGTTTTTGGTGTTGTCTATTTCGCCGTTACTGTTTATCTTGGCAAGCCTATCCTTTATCCCTTTAACCTCAATCATGATTGGATAAGGCTTTTTGTTTTTCGTTTCGAGAAGCAGCCGTATGTCAGGGTAATTGCCGCCGCTTCCACCGCTTTTTGAAGGGGCTTGCCGCATAGCATTATCAATTTCAGGGTTTATACTTTCATGTTTAGCAAAATATTTGCGCTTGTAAGTATGAAGCCATTGCTTTCCGCAATCCTCAACTTTTTCCTCAACGGATTTAGCCATTTATGCTTCCCCTGTTATCAGCATATTGCACCACATTAGACTTGTTCGACAACCCGGTTGGTTGTCTCACAAGTCTTGCAGTTTTTCAGGCTAAAGCCTTGCAAAACTGCGTTTTTTAACGGAAGTTATTCGGAAACTGAAGTTTCCGAATAACTCTATTATAGCTCAAATACAACCCGCGCAATCGGCATACGCCGCCCCATCCCGAACGCGCGGGGCGAAACCTTGAGTACCGGGGGCGCCTGCCGCCGCTTGAATTCCGCACGGGCCACGGTCTTGATGATCTGCCCGGCAAGGCCGACGTCCCAGCCGTGTGCGGCAATCTCATCTTTAGAGAGGTTGTCAAACAGGTAGAGCTTGAGAATCTGGTCCAGGTCCTCGTAGGGGGGGAGGCTGTCCTGATCCTTCTGGTCAGGGCGCAGTTCCGCCGATGGGGGCTTTTCGATAATCGCAACAGGAATGATGTCACCCTTCCCCTCACTCTGGGACCGTTCGTTGATCCTCCGGCAGAGGGCAAAGACTTCGGTCTTGAACAGGTCGCCGATGGGGGCCAGCGCCCCGGCCATATCGCCGTAGAGGGTGCAGTAGCCCATAGCGAGTTCGCTCTTGTTGCCCGTGGTCAGGAGCATGGAGCCGAACTTGTTGGAGTAGGCCATCATCAAGGTGCCGCGAATCCGGGCCTGGAGGTTTTCTTCCGCTAAATCGAAGGGCCGGTCCTGAAAGACCCCTTTCAGGCCGGCGAGGAAGCTGGTGAATACGGGCTCAATGGGCAGGGTTTCATAGGAGCAGCCCAGAATGTGCGCCAGTTCCGCAGCATCGTCTTTGGAGCCTTGCGATGAGAAGCGCGATGGCATACTGAAGGCCGCCACCTTGTCCGCCCCCAGCGCCCGCACGGCGAGGTATGCCACCAGCGCCGAATCAATGCCGCCGGAAAGCCCCAGGTGCGCCCGGCTAAAGCCGCATTTTTCCATATACTCCCGAATTCCCAGGACCAGGGCGTTTTCCAGAGTGTCAAGTTCGATACGGCTTAGGCCTACGTTGAAGGGATCGAGGTCTTCCGTGTTCCGGCGAAGCTCCCCCGGTTCCGTCGGAACAAGTTCCGTCGAAACAAGTTTCGTTGCAGACTCGCTTGCGTTTGCCGGTGTGCCGGAAGCTGAACTATCAGACCGCCGGTCCGTAGAGTGAAAAGCTGAACGCGCATCAATCTGCTCCAAATCCCAGCTAACCAAATCTTCTTCAAAGCCCTTGGCAAGCGCCTTAATCGCCGGGGACCCACAGGCAGAGTGGGGCTTATCCTTGCCTCCGGCATCAGGTGCAACGATAAAGGAGCGTCCGTCAAAGATGATGGAGTCGTTGGCGCCCACGGCGTTGATGTACGCGATGGGCAGGTCCCCCCGCCG
>BNVD01000288.1 GCA_025997835.1 Spirochaetia bacterium | reverse complement strand
GTTTGCAGGGCTGTTTTGTCGACAGGAGCGGGGACGCTGGGACTGTCGACGTTGCAGCCAGGGAACACCAAACTCAATACCAACACGGCTGTAAAAACAGCTTTTACCGGCAAACCTGAAAATCGAAACTTTTTCATAAAAACCTTCCTCTTTATCTAATTCTTGGCATGGTTTGTTCTACAAGACTATCTGTAAAGATAATCATATAAGACGATCAATCCTTATAGGATCATACCAAAAAACATACTATTGGAAATTTGAAACCATGTCAATCTATTAGGAATAATTGTTGTATAAGCCTATAAGGACGTGTAATGCGGGAAAACCATGTGCGAAGGACATTAAGCGATAACATCAGATTTTTCCGCAGCCGCCTGGCCTTTTCCCAGGCTGTTTTGGCTGAAAAAGCTGATATTTCCATTCCCTTCCTGAGCCAGATCGAACGGGGCAACAAATGGCCCTATCCCGACACGCTTTTTCGTATTGCCTGTGCATTGAATATTGAGGTATATGAGCTGTTCAAGCCGGATGCCGGGCCAACTCTTGATAAGCCGGCAGACATTGACCAATGGCTCGATGATGTTCTGCTTGCGTTACGGCAGTCGGTAAACAAATCAATGACCCACTCTATAGAAAGAATACGAAAATCGTATAAATAAAGCCCTGTCAAACCCTTCAGCAATTCTCAATTTAACCGCCCGAAATGCCCCACCCGCATCTTCCCCATCTTAAAGCAGGCAATTCAAAAACCTACAACGGTGGGCGGTGCGGCGGGTGACCCCTGCCCGAGACATTATGACAACCTACAAAAAACTTAAGCGTCTTAGCGAGTAAACCCAATCCCTAAGCCAGAAAACGCGCCTAGTTCCGTTCAAGTTGTTGTTCATCTGGATCGGGTGGGGGTCGCCCGTCGCACCGCCCATATATGCCAGTAATGCAAATTGAGAATCGCTACTTGTAATCCCCTCTTGCGCTTTTCCGCGCATCGATATATAATCACAATAGTTTCGTAAGGGAATGACAAGTGATAACTGAGTTAAACGAAAGGGAACAAACAATACTCGGAAAGCTTTCGGAAAACGGCGCCGTTACGGTGACCGCGTTGGCTCAGGACTTGGGGCTATCCGAGGTGACCATACGGGGCGACCTGAAGGAACTGGAGGATAAGGGCTGGCTTTGCCGGACCCGTGGCGGGGCAGCTCCGGCGATACACCGGGACATCATGGAACGCCGGCGGGAGCGGCTGGACCAGAAGAACGCCATAGCCCGTGCGGCGGCGGCTCTGGTAGAGGACGGGGATGTGATCATGATTGAGGCGGGAACGACCACCGCTCTGGTTGCCCGATACCTCATGGGGAAGCGGGATATTCACATCGTGACCAACTCGACCCTGGTTTTTTCTTATGCCCGGATGAACCCCAGTCTCCAGATTACCATGACCGGGGGGGAGTTCCGGCGGCCCACCGAGTCCCTGGTGGGGCCCATTGCCCTGGAAACTATCTCCCGCCTGAATGTGCGGCTTGCCTTTGTGGGAACCGACGGCTTTACTCTGGAACGGGGCATCACCACCCACCTGATGGAGGGGGCGGAGATCGTCAAGGCGATGAAAGCCCACGCGGAAACCACGGTGCTGGTAGCGGATTCCAGCAAATACGGCAAAACCGGCTTCGCATCGGTGCTGCCCCTGTCGGCCTTGGACCGTATCATCACCGATGCCGGCCTTGCAGACGGCGCGGCGCGGGAACTGGCCGAAGCGGGGGTTGGGCTTACGAGGGTATGAAATGAATGAAGAATTTATAACCACTAAGCCGTCCAGGGACGGCGGGACACGGAGGACACGGAGTTTTTGAGTAAAAAATCTTTTCTTCTCTGTGTTCTCTGTGTTCTCCGTGCTCTCTGTGGTTAATTATTCTTCTCCTTTCA
>BNVD01000287.1 GCA_025997835.1 Spirochaetia bacterium | reverse complement strand
AGACGTGCGAGGAGTATCTCTACATCCTTGAGCAAATGGGGATCATCAAATTGCTGGAACCCTATTTTGTCAACAAGCGTAAAGCCATAGGCAAGATGAAAAAGGTCTACTTCTGCGATCTGGGACTGCGGAACATGCTCGAAAAAAATTTTAATGATATCGGATACCGTCCCGACCGGGGGGCCCTCTTTGAAAACTACATTATGCTTGAACTCTGGCGGAACCGGGGACCCGCCGGGGAACTGCAATTCTACCGCACCTCCGACGGCGCGGAAGTGGACTTTATCCTGAACCGGCTTTCAAACAAGACGGCGGTGGAATGTAAGTTCAGCGCTTTTGCCAAGCCGGTAAGTTCAGCCGCCTTTAACCATTTCTGCGATGGTGAAGCCATTGCGAACCGCTTTATCCTGAACCGTACCCTCAACACCGTTTACCGGGATGCCAAGTTTCTGCCGGGCTTCCTTGCGGACAGGATATGACATTAGCGATTCCCATCACCTGGACTTTGCCTTGCCGGAATCGGTGAGCACCGCGCTGGAGGGAACCGATTCTAGACATGCCGTAAAGCAATAGGCTAAAATATTTTTTAGAAGTTTATCTTAAGGGGATACCTATGACAAAGCGTTTTATGTTTGTGCTGGCCTTGTTTGCAGCGGGTGCGTTTTCGTTATACGCCCAGAGTGCCGCGCTTTTCGGCAAAAAAGATGTGTCGGTGGTAAAAACACGCTGGTTTGATATTATCTATCCTGCCGAGTCCGCCGCTACCGCCGCGATTCTTGTGGAACACGCCGATGGGCTGTACGAAAGGGCCTCGGCGGTGCTGAGTACAACACCGCCGTGCCGTATGCCGTTGGTGATTACCCGTGTTTCGGACGTAATGAATGCCTACTATACACCCTCGCCCTACAATCGCATTGTGGTGTACGATACGCTGCCAGACTACTCCTTGTCGGCGCATCAGGATACGCTGCTGTCCATAGTGTACCACGAAATGATCCACGCGGTGAGCCTGAATCAGAAAAGTCCCTTTATGAAAGCGATGAGTACCGTGTTCGGCGATATTTTAAACCCCGCACGGATTTTGAATCTGCCGCTGTCATTTATTGAAGGGATTACGGTGGGTAACGAGGCCCTGAACAACGATGGGCGGACTAACGATGACTACAGTATGCATTTACTGCGGCAGGCAAAACTTGAGGGAAAGTTCCCCGCATGGGATGACGTAACAGGTTTCCGCGACACCTATCCTTCCGGCTCCTTGCCGTATCTGTTTGGCGGCGCTTTTTCCGTGTGGCTGGAACAGGAATACGGCATGGAAAAATACGCCTCATTTTGGCGGATGAGTAACCATGTGCAGTTTTTTAAGTTGGTGCCGACTATTTTTAGCGATGTATACGGTGTTACCCTCAAGAACGCGTGGCAACGGTTTGAAGCGACCGTGAACGTCCCCAACATTCCGGCAAAACCGGAAGAGCTTGCGGGAATTACCAGGCTTTTTGACAAGAACGGTATCTACGGTTCGGTAACGTCGTCTCCCGCCGGTGTGGTGTGGGGCGAATCCGCCTCGGGGGATGTCTTTTTACAGTCAGGTGACGCAAAGCCCAAAAAGCTGCTTTCGCTGATGAATGGGTCTCGCGCGTCCTTTTCGGCGGATGGTAACTACTTGGCGTTGTCCTACGTGATTGCGGGCAATGGTACGGTAAACAGTGTCAACCGCGTCGCGGTGTATGATATGCGGACAAAACATCTTGTTGACCTTAATGCAGATTCACTGCGGGATGCAACGGTGGTAACAATTGACGGTATGCGCTATTTGTGTGCGGTGCGGGTGCAGTCCCAGCAGGCATCGCTGGTGTATTATCCCTTTGATACGGGTACAAAAACGCTCAAGTTTGGCAGCGAAGCCGAATCCCGCCGTGTTGATTTTCCACGCACGACGATTCCCTTTTCGCCGGTGGA
>BNVD01000286.1 GCA_025997835.1 Spirochaetia bacterium | reverse complement strand
GGCGCCGGCTGGACCGGAATTTTGAGAATATATTCGCCCTGGCCATGCTCTGTGCCTATGACCCGGCGGTGATGCGGGTGGTTTCCCGGCAGGAACGGGAGGGGGGCGAGTTTATCCGGGATTCCCTTAATGCCCAGGACCAGCTCAATGCCTTTTTACAGGTGGCCCCCGTGGGCTCCTATATCGACCGGCTGATTCTCTTTGACAACCGGGGGCTCTTTGTGCAGGCGGCGGCTCGGCAGTACGGTGCGGCTACGGACCTGGACCGTATCCGGCAGCTGCCCCTGTATGCCCGGTTTATCGCGGAAAACCTGCCGGTGGCGCAGGGCTTCGGCGATGCCGTTCTCCCCACAAACAGGGAGCATACCTTCGCCCTGCTTATCCGGGTACGGGGGTCCTATTACAACCCTACGGAAGCCTATCTCTATATGGAGACCGGGCTTAACATGATTACCGGGGTATTCCGGGAATTCGGGGTCCCGCCGGGAGTATTTGCCCAAGTACGCGAAACCACAAGCGGCGGCAAAGCCGGAGCCGTGATCCTCCAGAATAACTCCCCGATTACCAACCTTACCACACCACAGAAAGGAAGCGTGGGCTATATCCCACCGGATACGGAGTTCCCCTACCGGTTCCGACAGGGGAAACAGAGCTACCGGCTTGACCGGATGGAATTGGAAAACCCCATGCTGGTTCTGTACAATCAGGTGGATGTGACCAGCCTTACCGTAGGCGACCGGCAAATCCTCTACACGGTGCTGGGGGCGGCGCTGTTGTCCCTGTTTGCCGCAATCGGGCTGGGACTGACGCTGTCGGCGAATCTTACCCGGCCCATTCAGGCCATTATCAACCGGATTCACAAAATCTACGAGGAAAACGACTTTTCATACGACCCGGAAATTGAAAAAACGGGGGGCGAAATCGGCCGTATCGGCAAGACGGTAAACGAGATGTCCGGCAACATCGGACGCTTTTTGGTCAGAACCGAGGAACATTACCAGGAACGAAAGCGGGCCCAAATCGCCCTGCTACAGACCCAGCTTAATCCCCATTTCCTCTACAATACCCTGGATTCGATTCAGTGGATGGCCAAGATTCAGAGTAATCCTACCATTGCCGACTTTACCCGCCGTCTGATAAACCTGCTGCGGAACATCAATACCCGGACGGCGAACGGCGAAGGGACCAGGATAACCCTGAGGGAGGAACTGCGGATTCTGGAGGACTATACGGAGGTTATGTCGGTGCGCTTTATGGGGAGCTTTGAGCTTGACAACCGTATCCCCGAAGCGTTTCTGGACTGCCGTATCCCCAAACTTACCCTGCAGCCCCTGGTGGAGAACGCCATACTCCACGGGGTTGAACCTTCAGGCCGCTTTGTGGTTATCACCCTGACCGCGGTGGAAGACGGAAACTACCTGAACATCATCGTGGAGGATACGGGGGGGGGGATGAGTCCGGAACAACTGGAAACCATCAAAACCCGGAACAGGGAACCGGGGAAAAAACCCGGCGGCCCGTCGTTGAACAATATCGGTGTGCCCAATGTGGACAAAGAACTGCGGCTACTCTACGACGAAACCTGCGGCCTCTTTTTTGAAAGCCGTTTGGGCGAATATACCAGGGTTACCGTGAGAATACTCAAGGAACAGGAGAACGCCTAATGTACCGGATTTTACTGGCCGATGATGATCCCCTCATGCTTTCGGGAGTAAAGCAGCTTATCGACTGGAAAAAAAACGACTGTGTGATAGCGGGAACCGCCTTTAACGGCACCGATGCCCTGAAAAAAATAGAGAAACTGCGGCCCGATGTGGTGATTTGTGATATTGCCATGCCGGGTCTTTCCGGGCTGGATGTGCTGAAAAAGGCGGCTGCGGAATTCCCCGGCGTGGTGTTTATCATGCTTACCAACCACGAAGACTTTGAGCTTGCCCGTGAAGCCATGCACAACCGGGCGG
>BNVD01000285.1 GCA_025997835.1 Spirochaetia bacterium | reverse complement strand
GCGGAACCGGTAATTTTACGGTAGTTCCCAGGACCGCCCTTGCGGCAGGAACCTATACCGCTACGGTAACGGTACGCAACGCCGGCAATGGAATTACGGCGAGCTTTGATGTCAGCTTTACGGTAAACGCACTTGTCAATGCGGCAACCCCAACAATCAGCATACAACCGCAGGATGCAATCTATGTTCGAGACACGGCAGCAACAGCTCTCACGGTAAGTGCAAGCACAACGGACGGCGGCGAACTCTCGTATCAGTGGTATAGCAATACCTCGAATAGCAATAGCGGGAGAACCATTCTGCCTGGCGAAACAGCAGCAAGCTATACGCCTCCAACTGATGTTGTGGAAACCAAGTACTATAATGTGATAGTGACTAACACAAACAACGCAGTCAACGGAGTAGAAACTGCCTCGGCAACCTCCGCAGTCGCCAGGATTTTCATCTTCAACCCCTCACTAGAAGGCACGGTAAGCATCACCGGAACCGCGACTGTTGGACAGGCTTTAACTGCGGATACCGGCAGTCTGCAAGGAACCGGAACTATTTCCTACGTGTGGAAACGGGGAAACACATCAACAGCCGCCGGAACCGCCATTGACGGCGCAACCTCCGCAACCTATACACTGGCTGCCGCCGATGCGGGCAAATACATCACGGTAACAGTAACCCGCGCCGGGTATAACGGCAGTAAGACCAGCGCCGCCAGCGGACCGGTACTCTCTGTGCTGGAAGGCACGGTAAGCATCACCGGAACCGCGAGTGTTGGTCAGATTTTGACTGCGAATACCGGTAGCCTTGGCGGGACTGGAACCATCTCGTATGTGTGGAAACGGGGAGATACGGCTGCTGAGGACGGGACTGCGATTAGCGGCCGTACGTCCACAACCTATACACTAACCACCGCCGACCAAGTCAAATACATCACGGTAACGGTAACACGCGCCGGGTATAGTGGCAGCAAAACCAGCGCCCCCGTTGGCGTTACGGGTTTTACCTGGACGCCTGTCAACAGCACATTTGGCACCAACGGCATCAACGCCATAGCCTACGGCAACGGCAAGTTTGTCGCGGGTGGGTATAGTGACAAAACAGCGTATTCCGCAGACGGCATAACCTGGACGGCGGTATCCAACAGCACATTCACTAATGCTTACCCCCTCAACGACATAGCCTACGGTAGCGGCAAGTTTGTCGCGGTTGGGGGTTCGGGCAGCATAGCGTATTCCACCGATGGCATAACCTGGACACCTGTATCCGGTAGCACATTCACTTACGCCATCCACGGCATAGCCTACGGCGGCGACAAGTTTGTTGCGGTTGGGAACGATGGTAAAATGGCGTATTCCACCGATGGCATAACCTGGATGCCTGTATCCGACAGCACATTCACTTACGCCATCCTTGACATAGCCTACGGCGATAACAAGTTTGTTGCGGTTGGGCAAGATGGTGGAATGGCGTATTCCACCAATGGCACAACCTGGACGTATGTATCCAGCTACAGCGCATTTGGCTCCAGGGAGATCAGAGGCATAGCCTATGGCGATGGCAAGTTTGTTGCGGTTGGGACCACTGGGAAAATAGGGTATTCCACCAATGGCACAACTTGGCGGGCTGTATCCAACAGCACATTTGGCACCAGCGACATCTGGGGCATAGTCTACGGCGGCGGCAAGTTTGTCGTGGGTGGGAACAATGGCAAAGCGGCGTATTCCACAGGTGACATAATCGACGGTACCGGCATAATCGACATAACCTGGGCGACTGTAACCGACAGCACATTTGACAGCGGCATAGCCGACGGCATCCGGGGCATAGCCTACGATGGCGGCAAATTTGTCGCAGTTGGGACCAATGGCAAAATAGCGTATTCCAACGAACTGGAATAATAGCGGACTAACGGCGGCTTGTTTCGGCGGGCCGCCCAAAAATATAGGAGGTATGAACTATGGAGCAACCATT
>BNVD01000284.1 GCA_025997835.1 Spirochaetia bacterium | reverse complement strand
CGGAGGGCGCGATCGCGTACCAGGTTTTTGTTGCCAAGGCAACAAAATTCTCCAACAGCGCTACCCCCAACGAGCGCCCCATGAGCAACGGCATTTATGATACTGAAGCAGGCGATGAAGTACCCGACGGAAGTTCTGCGGTTCCACCGGATCGTCCGGCGATTCCAGTCGCGGATGACACTACTGCGACATCGTATTTCCACATAGGAGCCGACCCGGGCGGCGTATACTACTTCTGGGTGCGGGCAAAGAACAACACCGGTTATGGTGAACCAACCATGATCAATGTGACGCTTCCTACAAACAATGCCCTTCCGGATACTCCTAACTGGGCCGCCCTTTGGGCGGACGGCCGCATAGAGCGCGGTGATTATCCCCGGAATGTAAAGACCGTTGTCAATGACACCAGCGTTACTATCAGTTGGGACCAGGCCGACCGGTCGGTCTGGTATGAGCTGTACTACCATACCAGTGATATTCCGGCAGAAGACCGAAGCCAGGAATCTTGGTCAGAAAGCCGGAACAGCAACGCCGATAGGCTTGTCCCGTACAAGGCAATCCCCGCCATACAGAGCGAGGCAACGCCGTGGGATCATGAAGCCGGCACCGCCGGGACCATAGGCACGGTGTACAAGATACACAGCCTGGAAACAACCGTTACCGGGCTTACCACGGGAACGCCGTACTATTTCTGGATAAGAAGTCTTAACAGCAATGGCGAGCGCGGTTTTACCAAAGTTTCCATAACTCCCGATACCCCGCCTGCCGCACCTGCCAACGTTAGTGCAGTCGTTAACAGCGCTGCCGCTACCACGCTGGACGTAAGCTGGGATGCGGTTCCCGGTGCGACCAGTTATAGGGTCTATTTCAGTACCTATAACTACACGCCTGCCCTGACTGCGGTTAATTATCCTGCCACCGGCACTACGTACTCTATGGCTCGTTTGCCCCCGAATACCACTTACTATGTATGGGTGGTAGCGGAAGCCGACAGCAAGCCCGGCGTTTTTAGCGCCTGTGCAAGCGCGACGACCGGAGCGGCAAGCGCAACCGGCCCACAAGTGGTGAAAAGGACCGTCAATGGCGACCCCATGACCAATCTCGTCTATTTTGAAATAAACGAAGGCGACCCCAGGGTGGCTCTGGGCTATCTTCTGAACGACGCGGCCAAAACACAATACTTTGATGCGGTAATCCTCTTTGCCGCCAATCTGCGTGTGCGCGACTGCGCGGCGGAAAAGGCCAGGGGCGAGACATCCCACGATTGTTACAAGAAAGGCCCGCACATCCATTTTAACGGCAATGTTGCCCACGTCCTGAATAACCGCGACAAGTACATTAAACCCCTGCAGGACGCGGGGATTAAGGTGCTGCTGGGAACTCTGCCCGACCACGACCACTTTACCTATTCTTCGTTCTTTCAATGGCCGTTTGAGTCGGTTTATGCATGGGACAATCAGCCGGGTGTACCGGGCGCGAACGACAATCCGGGATACACATTCCATGCCGGAAAATGGTATACGGGCGATCCGGATATTTATCCTTTCGCGGCGCTTAACGCTGAGGGCAAATCGTATTCCGAAGCCTTTATTGACGACCTGGTCGGTGTTATCAACCAGTACGGGCTTGACGGTTTCGACATTGACGATGAATACGGTTCAAGCCAATGGAGTGAAGGTGGAAATACTACTCAAGGGCTTACAACAGACTGGGCTCGATATGGAGCTGTCAATTATGACGGAACTGTGGCTTATGCGAACCAAATCGCAGCGAACATGGCCAACTTCCTGCTGATGGCCCGGAACAAACTTGATGCCAGCACTGCCGCAGGCGCACCGCGCAAATGGATCACCGTCTTTGAATATAAGCTCGGTGACAACTTTTTAAGGATACCCGGTGTTACCATGTCCAACGGTGAAGATGTGGCAACCGATCTACACAAGTATATTGACTGGGCTTATGAGGGTGTCTATGGTTCA
>BNVD01000283.1 GCA_025997835.1 Spirochaetia bacterium | reverse complement strand
TGGCAGTGTCTGTTGTAACTGTTCAAAAAGCAGTATCGTGTTCGGCGATAATCCCGACAACTCCACGATTTTCTGTTCTACCTGTGCAATTTGATCGTTATTCATAGCTATTTTCCTTTTCTCCTTTTTCTGTCAACCCGGCGGGAAGGGTCAAGCCCCAGGGGCCGTTCCCCTCCCGCTCAAAATCTGCACTGCCTAACGGCAGTCCCGTTCGCTATTCCACTGCACCGGAATACGCAATCTTGCCGTCGCCGTTGCCCCCGACCGCGACGAATTTATCGCCGCCGTAGGCAATGCCCCTGATGTCGGAGTTGCCGAATGTGCTGTCGCTTACCGCCGTCCAGGTTATGCCGTCAGACGAATGCGCCATCTTGCCGATGTTCCCGACCGCGACAAACTTATCGCCGCCGTAGGCGATGCCGCCGATCTGGCTGCCGCCGAGTTTGCTGTCGCCTACCGCCGTCCAGGTTATGCCGTCAGACGAATGCGCCATCTTGCCGATGTTCCCGACCGCGACGAATTTACCGCCGCCGTAGGCAATGCCCTTGATGTCGGAGGTGCCGAATGTGCTGTCGCTTACCGCCGTCCAGCTTATGCCGTCAGACGAATACGTCATCCGGCTGTTGTTCCAGCCCGCGACGAATTTACCGCCGCCGTAGGCGATGCCGTAGTTGTTGCTGTAGCCGCTGTCGGACGGTCTGTCGCTTACCGCCGTCCAGCTTATGCCGTCAGACGAATGCGCCATCTGGCCAGCTCCGCCCGCGACGAATTTACCGCCGTCGTAGGCGATGCCGTTGATGGTGCTGATGCCGAATTTGCTGTCGCTTACCGCCGTCCAGGTTATGCCGTCAGACGAATACGCCATCTTGCCGCTCCACCCGACCGCGACGAATTTACCGCCGCCGTAGGCGATGCCGTTGATGATGCTGGTGCCGAAGGTGCTGTCGCTTACCGCCGTCCAGCTTATGCCGTCAGACGAATGCGCCATCTTGCCGCTCCACCCGCCCGCGACGAATTTACCGCCGCCGTAGGCGATGCTGCTGAAGGCGGGGGTGCCGAATGTGCTGTCGCTTACCGCCGTCCATGTCTGGAGGGGATCGGTTGGGACCGGGTCTGGGTCTGGGCCGCCGCCGCCGCCGCCCCCGCCGTTCCCTGCCTCTGAGGGGCATCCCGCAAAGATGAACACCGCCGCTGTCAGCAATGCGGCAATGCCCATACCTGGTCCATGCCCCGTTTTCAAAGTCTTTTTCATGTTGTCTCCTTGTGGTCTTTCCCACCGTCAAATATATATGTGCAGCCGTACGAATACGGATATCACCTTGTTCCGGGCACCTCCGGCGTTTGCGGCCGGAGCGGTCCTGGGAGTTTGTTGCACTTCGTGCAGTTTGATAAAAAAAATCGGCCTTCAAGGCGATTTTTACCCTGCAAACTCCGTAAGGAGCCTGTTAATAGCAGGTTTTTTGCGGCCTCAAGCGCAAAAAACCTACAAGTGCAATCGGACACGAAGTGTCCGCGGGCTCCTGGGGTTTCGCGTACATACTCCCATAACGGTATTTTCTTGAGTCCGGGTACGGTTTGCCCATGCCGCCTGTATTGGCCAAGCGGCGGCCACACGTCTCTGGTACTGGCATGAACCGGAAGCCCCGGCTTTTTTATGGCGGCGCGGGTATGCGGAGCGGCTTCATACCGCGCATGAGGGCGGGAAAATGAGAAAAAGGGCGTGTTCAGGGAATTGTTATATCCTACTAAACCTATCGGGGGGGGGGGGGGGGGGTAACTCTTCCCTCAACATCATATTCGTTGTTTTTGTGGCCTGTATTCACCCCCCTTATAAAATATTCACAGGGGGTCTGTTTATACCTACCCCCACAAACAAACTTCTTTTCATTTTTTTTTCTTTTTGATTTTTTTTTTCAAGCATAAGCCGGCTTACGATATTCTTCGGAGTTACTGTGGTTCATACGTTTTCTCTTTCGATATAATTATAATTATAATTATAATTATAAT
>BNVD01000282.1 GCA_025997835.1 Spirochaetia bacterium | reverse complement strand
GCGATGTTGATCCCGCAGCTTTGGCAGGGTGCGATTTAACTTCGGTGGTGCTCATCTCTTTTCTCGCGGAAATACCTATAGCGGACGGACAAAGCTTGAACGGCGCGCTGCTTGACTACGGCAATCAGTTCGATGGCATCCAGAGTGATGTCGATGTACATTTTACCGGAGATAGAGATGACCCTGCGGCCGTTTTAGCGTATGTGGTGACCTCCCCCGAATACAAAGCATTGGCTCCCAGTCAGCAGCTTTTGGTCGCGGCGCTCAACGAAGCAATCAAACCGTCCGCAACGGGAGCTATTCACAAGATGGTGACTGATCTCGGCGCCACCATTACCGCTATATTTACCAACTAAGGGGAGCAAAATAATGAAAAATACACAATGCGCCCGGTTTGCGCTCATGGTTTTACTGCTGGGCACTTTAGCCGCTCTGCCGGTTTTTGCTGTGGACAAGATCCCCATAGCGCCCTTTACGTTTCCTTCGACCGCTAATGCGGGACGGGGCGGTGCGCATATCGCGTTCACCGACAATGTGGATGCCCTCTTTTATAACCCTGCGGCGCTCCAAAAGGCGCGCCAGCGGAGTTTGGTTGAGTTCTCACCACGGGTGATCGGGCCGGTATTTGAATTACTGAGCGCGATACCCGATCTTGATTTTGACAATATTGGCAAGGTGGTCAACGACATCGTCGGACTCGACCCAAATGGAAGAAACAGGGTTCCTATCGGTCTCGACTTGGGCGGCCCCCTTGCAATCGGCTACGCGGCAAACGGCTTCGGTTGGGGCGCCTGGAATACAACTTCCATCTCCCTCAGACTCAACGGTCTCAATGCCCTGACTATCGAAGAACACACCGATTTGATTTTTAACGGGGGCATGGCTTTTAACGTTTGGGAAACGGATAATCACAACATCGACGCCGGTTTTGTGGTAAAAACCTTTGGACGCCTTTCGGTGCCGGTGACTTCCCTCAATGTTATGAGTACCGCCCTGGGCGCTGTCTCAGGCGGGGATTTTGACTTCACCGCGCTTATGGAGGACCTTTCCGTGCCGGTTTTGGTGGGTGCAGGATTAGACCTGGGCGTGACCTATCGCTGGAGTCAGGGGCTCGTGGCGGCGATGACGCTTTCCGATGTATTTACGGGCGCCGGGGATGTGTACAATCTTGCCACGCTGATACCCGGCGGCAATGACAATGTTCCCAAGCGTCTCTATACCGTGCCCTTCACCGTAAATCTGGGCGCGGCCTATACCATGCAGATTTTGCCGTCTTTTGTCGATCTTTCTTTCATGTTTGATATACATGATTTTGCCTCCATGTTTTATGACTATACCACCCGGCTCCTGGAGAACAGAAAGAACGGCCTGCTTGGTTTGGGCTTTGGCGTTGACGCCATGTTTTTGAAGCACTACTCGGTGCGGCTCGGCCTGAACGAAATGCTTCCGGCAGTCGGCATCGGGATGAAATTCGGCGGATTCCAGTTTGACGTATCTTTTTACGGCAGGGAATTGGGATTTGAGCCGGGTGATTACCCAACCTACGCGCTTGATATAGGCATTGTCTACCGTCCTGAGGCAAAAGCAACGTCCAACTTCCTCACCCGCGGGCCGATTATCGACCGGCGCGGCGGGGGTAAAGCGGCAACTGATGCCGTGGAAACGACTATATCCGATTAGTAGGTAGACGCCATTGGCAGTGTTAATGAAGAATTTTAACCACGGAGAGCACGGAGTTTAATCTTTCCTTCTCCGTGCCCTCTGTGGTTTATCTTCTTCAGTTTTTCACTTTGGAACTGGCTCTTTCAATTATTCTCACCGGCTAAACAAAAAATCCTCGGTCTCCCGCAGTACGGCGCTAAATTCGGCAAAGCTGGTCCGGGTTTTGGGGATGGAGCGGAGGAAGTAGTCGCCGTAGCGTTTGTGGAGGAGACGGCCGTCCAGGACCGCCACCACGCCGTGATCGCTGGAGCGGCGCATGAGGCGGCCAAAGCCCTGCTTGAACTTGATTACCGCTTCGGGGAGGGAGAGGTCCATGAAGGAGTTGC
>BNVD01000281.1 GCA_025997835.1 Spirochaetia bacterium | reverse complement strand
GGCGGACAGACGATAAAAAAGCGGGTACGGATCAAGGAGTGCCACCTTGAGGAAGACGCGGGCAAGATGATTCACACCGGCGCCGTGTCCCTGTTGGACTATAACCGCGCCGGGGTGTCGCTCCTGGAAATCGTCACCGAGCCGGACATGGAAACCGGGGAGGAGGCGGAACTCTTTATCCGCCAGCTCCGCCGCATGGTCCGCTACCTTGGGGTCTGCGATGGTAATATGGAAGAAGGAAGCCTCCGGGCGGACGCCAACGTGTCCATCAACCTCCCCGGTAAGGGGCTGGGCCGGAAGGTGGAAATCAAGAACCTCAACTCATCCCGGTTCGTGCGCCTCGGCCTCAACTACGAAATCACCCGTCAGGGGGAAATGCTGGACGCGGGCAAGACCGTGGTGCAGGAAACCCGGCTCTGGAACGAGAACCGCGACCAGACTGAGCCCATGCGGAACAAGGAAAACGCCAACGATTACCGTTACTTCCCCGAACCGGACCTCCCGGTCTTTGCTCCCGATACGGCATTCCTCGCTTCCGTGGAGGCCGCGCTGGTGGAGCTTCCCCAAAAGCGTATCGCCCGCTTTATCAAGGAATACGGCTTAAATGACGAGCAGGCGGAACTTATCTGCGACGAAAAGGCCGAAGCCGATTACTTTGAAGCTGCCGTTGCCGCCGCCATCACCCTGGGCCTTGAAAAACCGGACGCCTCCGCCCGCATCAACAACTGGCTCCTTTCGGACATACGGCACATTCTGGCCCGTGAGGGCCTTTCCGCATCGGCCCTCGCCGCCTTTACGTTGACCCCCCAACGCCTCGCCACGATTGTCGCCCTTACCGCGCAAGGCCGTCTTTCCGGCAAGAACGCCAAGCAGACCCTGGAAGCGGTCCTTACGGACGACAAGGACCCGGAGGCCATTATCCGGGAGAAAGGCTGGGAGCAGCTTACGGATCCCGCGCAGATAGCCGAAGCGGTTAAGGCGGTGTTCACCGCCGAAGGGCCAACCTTCACCGAAGTCCGCGCCGCCATCGCCGAGGGTAACGAAAAGCGTACCCGCACCCTCACTGCGTACCTTGTGGGCAAGGTGCTGGCCGCCACCGGGGGCAGGGCAGACCCGAAGATTGCGGGGGAACAGGTAGCGGAGTTGATACAGAGCGCAGATACTACGCGCTAATCGATAAAACGGGGTACGCGAAGGTGCCTGGCACAACATCATAAACTTAAGAGTTTTTAACCGCAAAGTCGAATAAGTCGAATAAGTTTTGGCTCTACCGGCTTTTGTGTGGAAGCAGGTCAAGTCCACCGCAGAAAAATAGTATTGCCGTTCTGTAATTTTCAAAGCTCCTAAAACCACGTGCGGTTGATTTTATGTTTTGAATCACACTGTTCATTCCTTCGGCAAAGGCATTTGAAATACGGTGCTTAAAATAGGTGACTATATTCTCAAAAAACTTTTTTATCATTTTTGCAACAGCAATAACCGGTTGCAGTCTTGAATGTGTTGCTGAAAAATACCAACGTTTAAAATACTCCCGCGCTTCCTCCTCTGTTTCACAGTCCCACATTTTTTGTAATAACTCACGCCGGTTCCATGCACGTCCGACTGCCAGTTGATTAATATTTAGAGAGGTAAATTTCTCTCGTTGTTTGTCGGTGAAGTTCTCCCGGTTTTTCAAAAATAAATATTTTGTTCCCGTCAGAGTATCGTCTTTTAATTTCTTTCTCCTCGCATGTTCCATTCTCCGCACTTTGTCCACAGCTTCATTCATGTATTTCATTATGTGAAATTTATCATGAACAATATCCGCGTTTGGCAGATGTTCAATCGCCCCGTTGATAAACGCCTGCCAAAAGTCCATTGTTATGGCTTCAACAGTATGTAACTGATTATAGGTTAATGAGCTATAAAATACCGTATCAACCGCCTCCCCATCCCTTTTTTGCACAACATTCAACACCCGCTTTCCTTTCGGGTCATATAATACCGTCCCGTAGCTTTGACCGCTTCCAAAACTTTTCTCATCAATCCCAAGCTGTACTATCGGGACTTCTTCC
>BNVD01000280.1 GCA_025997835.1 Spirochaetia bacterium | reverse complement strand
AGGGCCGACAGGAACTCTGTTTCGCAGTGAATGATGTGAAGGTGCTTCGCACCAAGCCGGTTGAGGTTGGCGGACACCGTTTCTGTTTCACCTTTCCGCATCATGCCGGTGTCCATGTACATTAAGTGTACCTTGTCCGCGTCCAGGGTCTTGAGAAGCAGCGCCCCGGCAACCGTAGAATCCACCCCCCCGGAAATGAGGAGCAGTACCGGATTGGTTCCAACGCGCTTCGGCAAAGCGGCCCGCAATTCTTCAACGTACTGTTCCATGCTCCAGCTTTTCGTACAGCCGCATACCCCAAAGACAAATGCGGCGAGTATTTCCGAACCCCGCTCCGTATGGGTTACTTCGGGATGGAACTGGAGGCCAATCCAGGGCTTTTCCTCATGGGCCGTCACCGCCGGATACCCGGTGTCGCTGAAGCCGTATACCTGAAAGCCGGGAGCAAGCCGGGTCAGGGTATCGCCGTGGCTCATCCAGGCAGTAATACTACGCTTCGTACCGGGGTGGGCAAAATGCACCGGTTTGACTCCGGTGAGGGAGAGATTATTTTGATTGACAATTTTACTCCGCCTGACGCTTCGGTCAAAACCCGCAAGAAAACGGCGTATGGGTCCCTCACCCTCCGGTACTTTGACGGTAACACCTATCCTGCCGTACTCCCGCTTGGGCAGGGGCTCCACCACGCCGCCGTGGTCCACGGTCATGCGCTGGAGGCCGTAGCATATACCCAAAAGAGGCAGCCCCAACTCGTAGACCCGCTTGTCTGGTACCGCCCCTTCTGTAGTGTAGACCGATTCGGGGGAGCCTGAGAGGATGATGCCGCGCAGTTTGGTGACGTTGACAGCGTTACTGTTGTCGGTAATGTTATTGCCGTTAGCAGCGTTACTGCTATTAGCAGAATTACTGTCCGCGCCGCCGCCCGCGCAGGGCCTATCCCCCGTGCCGCTGCCGAACAATAGCTCGTCCGTCAGAACCGCGTCGCCGGGAACTATCTCGGTGTAGACTCCTAAATCCCGGATGCGCCGCCCGATAAGCTGGGTAGTCTGGCTCCCAAAGTCAAGTATCAGTATTTTATCCATGATTTTCTTATTTCGTCCAAGGGCTTTTTCGGATGATCGTCTCCTTCCGCTCATACCCCACGGACACAATATCGATAGGGGTCTCGCAGAAGCGTTCGATAAACTTGATGTACTCCAGGGCCTCTTCGGGGAACTCCTCGTAGGTCAGGGCGCTGGACAGGGATTTTTTCCACCCCGGGAAACTGCGGAGTACCGGCTCGGCGTTGTTCAGGGCCTCGATAGAGGCGGGGAAGTTCTCAATCATCTTGCCCCCGATACGGTAGGCGATACAGGCCTTGATCTCGTCCAGCGTGTCGTAGACATCCAGGTGGGTCATCACCAGAGAGTCGATGGAGTTGGTAAGGCAGGCGTAGCGCAGAGCCACCAGATCCAGATAGCCGCAGCGCCGGGGCCGCCCCGTGGTGACGCCGTATTCCCGGCCCGTCTCCCGGACAAAACGGCAAAGCGCGTCCTCGGAGTTGGCATCGAACTCGCTGGGGAAGGGGCCGTTCCCCACTCTGGTGGAATAGGCCTTGAACACCCCCAGTACCTTGTCCAGCCGCCGGGGGCCCACACAGCCGCCGATAGCCGCGCCCGCCGCGCAGGAAAGGCCGCTTGATACATAGGGATAAGTCCCCAAGTCCAGGTCCAGCAGCGCCCCCTGCGCGCCCTCAAACAGCACCTGTGCGTTTTTGCGGTGTACAAGATAGGCGGATAAGTCGATAGACATCTCCAAAAGACGACCGGTATAGGGAACCAGAAAGTCCCGGTCCCCGCTCTCAAGCTCGTCCATCTTTTCTTTCCAGCAAAGATCGGCAATGCGGATGCCGTCCCGGTCGCTCTTCATGGAATAGGTGATCCCGATGCCCCGGCCCGTCGTCCCGATAGGCTTTTTCCGCGCCAGGTCCCGGTCCTTGTCAATCTGAATGTACCGGGGCAGAACGATGTGGGCCCGGTCGGAAATAAAGACCCGCCCGGTAGTATCGATTCCCCG
>BNVD01000279.1 GCA_025997835.1 Spirochaetia bacterium | reverse complement strand
CCACGGGAACCCCTCATTACGGAGCCGTCTATAAACCATATACTTACCGCAGGGTGCATACGGATCCGTATGGTATTGCTGATACTAAGGTTATTCTTGAGTGATACCTTTACCAAAAACTCAAGGGAAGGCGTCACCGTATCATCTTTAAAAACACTTGCGGGCAACAGCTCCGCCAGGCGCGCATCTAATGTTATCTGGACCGTGTCCTTGTTGTTGCCGATCACCTTAAAATTAACACCATTGGGCTGATTAACGCACTCCCACTTAAGATCCGTCGAACTGCCGCCCAGGTTCTCCCTTGCCACGATATATAATCCTTGCATGGATTTAGTACCGTGTTTTGGCAACAGTGGAAAGACAGCTTCAGATACACCGCGGAACGAAGCCGGGTCATCGTAACATACATCATAAACATCGCCAACATTATAATCGTTAACGTTCTTCCCCTGGATGAATCCTCCTCCATCAGGGAAACGGTCAAATATATCAAATTGCATCATTTTCGACGGCACAACCAGCTCGATGGTATCCTTAATTGCAGGAAATTTTGCAAGGGAACAGGTGATGGTTACCCGCTGACCGTTTCTTCCGGCGAGCAAATCAAAACGGGCTTTGGCAATTTCCGCCGAACCCAGGCCTGTTGAACCGCTTGAAGTTTTGGTTACCGTAAACGATGGAGAACTCGCCGTCCAGTTTAGATCCCACACGCCTGAATCAAGCCGGGCCTCAATTGAGGTATTAAGCCCCCCGATTGTGTAGCTGCGTGTATCCGCTGAAACGCCCGATACGTTCAGTTTTAATACGGGCTTCTTTTTTACCGGTATCGAAATACTGGCGCTAGCGAAACGAGTCCCGTCAATACAGGCGGCAACCGCGTATACTTCCGCGGTACCATCCATATCCTGCCACACCTTAAATTTCGCAACGCCGGTATTGGGATCGTTACTGACCACGTAAACCAGGTCATTGGAGCCTTCCCACACCACATTGCCGTACCAGTGGCTTTTGTCAAAATCGTTTATCGACACCGTAAACTCATCGCCCTCGTATAACGGCCCAACGGCCGTCGATTCAACGGTTAGCGCATGCATTTCCGGGGAAACTTTTATGTACAGGGTATTACTCGAATACGGATTCCTGGCATCATATTCAGTTTCATCAACATTATTATACCCGGTAATCTCTACAGACACTTCTGCCGCGTCCTTATCCGTTTCCGGCGCTTCCGCCGCAAAAACCCCGTGATACCGGGACCAATCGTCACTTGTCCAGGGAATACCGACCGCCGTTAGGGGATCGCCAAATCTTCGATACCAATCATATTTCCAGGTAAGCGCGGGCCTTCCCGTCCAATCCTCTGGTTCAAACCACCCGCTTTCTTTATTGAACCCGTCAATTTCAAAGAGTATCCATTGGCCTTCTCTTGCCTCTATCGGGTTATCGGCATCCGCGCCGCTCCGGTTACCGATGGTAGTGATCTTGTCATGTGACACATCAACTACCCATCCCGTAATTTCAGGGTCCATGTCGTCTACGGTTCTGGCCAAAGCCGCGCCGGGCTTCTTTGCCGCAAACACCTCACGGGGAAGAACGTACACATCGATTGAATCAATAACGTTTTCTCCGCCGCCGCGTTCCGTCGATCTTAGTTCATATAACCCCGCGGGCAGCCCTGTGCTTTGAAACATATTGGCCGGCATGGGGACGGGTTCACTGTTTTCTTCCCACAGCGCCCGGTATGTCCAGTCTTTCATTTCCTTCAAATACGGACCCAATACAACACTCTCGCCTTCGCTTAATAATATCTGTTTCCTGCCGAATTTGGTAACCGGAATAGTTTGCAGATCGGTAGCGGGTATTTTCTGTCCGTTGCCGTCTACCGCTTCCACCCCTTCCGCTTCTTCCACCGGCGCCTTAAAAACGTCCGTTAGCGGACTGCATCCCGCCGCCAGCACCACCGCAATAATACCGCCCAGTAACAATCCGCGTTTCTTCATTCTTCTTTCCTCCAAAATTCGATTTTTAATACCGTCGTATCTTCAGAATAAAGTGTAATCACC
>BNVD01000278.1 GCA_025997835.1 Spirochaetia bacterium | reverse complement strand
CGTTATCGTTACTACTTCCGTTTCCACCCCCGTTGCCGGATCCGTTACCCTACCCACCGTATAGTCGGCTATGTTCCTGTTGCTGATGTCCCAGCTTACCGAGCGTATGCACGAAGCCGCCCATGAGTTGAAGTTTGAGCGGGCCGCCCAACTGCGGAACGCAGTTAAGGCCATCGAGGACCTTTCCGGCGACAGCACCGTGGTAGACTTCGACCCCGAAGGCCGGGACTATATCGCCTGGGCCGGCGAAAACCTCCTCACCACCTTTACGGTCTTTTCCATGCGGGGCGGCAAGATGACGGGCCGCGAACTGTTCCGTACCCGTTCCGCCGCCGCCGAAGAAGAATCCCTTGAAACCTTCGCCGCCGCCTACTACACCCCGGACAGGCCGCCGCCGCCGCAGATATTTTTGGCGGCGATCCCCGAAACGGCGCCTGACACCGAGCCTTCTCTCCAAACGGTGCCAGGCACCATAGGCGTATACCTAAAGGAAGAAACGAAGAAAATAATAACCGCGAAGGCGAATAAGGCGAAGGAGGAAGGAAAAAACAAGGTAAATATCCCGGTGCCGGGCGTCCTATCCGGCCTGCGGCGCTGGTTCCGGGAGCAGTTCGGCTATGAGCCCGCCCTGCTTCCCCCTACGAAGTTGCCTGCGGCAACAAAGCATCACCAGACCGTGCTGGCCTTGGCCCGGCAGAACGCCGAGGAGGACCTCAGGCGGCGGCTCAAGGAGCGGGGGGCGGGACCGGCGCTGGATGAGCTGGCTCAGGCGCTGGGACTCAAGACCCGGCCCGAACGGATTGAGGGCTTCGACATTGCCCAACTGGACGGCAAGCACCCGGTGGCATCCCTCATCTCGTTTAAGAACGGTGTGCCCGACCGGAAGAACTACCGCTACTTCAAGCTCCGCTCCGTGGTGGGGGTGGTGGACGATTTTGCCGCCATGCGGGAAGCGGTACACCGCCGTTATTCCCGGCTTATCCGGGAGGGCAAGGAGCTGCCGGATTTGGTACTTATCGATGGGGGCATAGGCCAGGTAAACGCCGCCAAGGGGGTGTTCGACGAATTGGGCATGGACAGTGATGTGGTGGGCCTCGCCAAACGGGACGAGGAGTTGTGGCTCCCCTACGCCGGGGAACCGGTGCGGCTGTCGAAACGCTCGGAAGCCCTCAAGGTGCTTCAGTTCGTCCGGGACGAGACCCACCGCTTCGCCACGGGCCTCAACCAGCGGCTCCGCTCAAAGGACCTCGCTTTCCCCACGCTGGAAACGCTGGAGGGCATAGGCCCCAAACGGGCCGCCGCGATCATGAAAGCCTACGGTACCCTGAAAGCCGTTGCCGCCGCACAGCCGGAAGCTCTGGCGGAGACCTGCAAACTCAGCGAAAGCGCCGCCCGTGCGGTGCGGGCCGCCGCAAAGCTGGCGCTGGAGGACCAGTACGCTGCACGGCAGCGTTTAGCTGCACAGCAGCGTTTAGCCGCGAAGAAACGCTTCGCTACAGGGTTGGGACGGTCGGCGGGCAAGGCGGGACAGAGCGGGACAGGCGGATTGGACGCGGCGGGATCAGGCGGACCGGGTACGGTGCGGCTGCGTAGAGGCCGCGCCCGGCAGGACGGCGAACAGGACGGCATATACGGCAGCCTCAACTCCCGCAGTGCCGGTACCGGCGCGTCACTGGCAGCTGAAGCAGCCTTAGCAATGGAGGCCGCCGAAAGCGAGCCGGAGTATCCCGAAACGAAAGAACGATTAACTACGAACAGCACGAACCGGGGGAAGGATTAAGAAGATTTAACCACGGACCTCACAGACAAAGGGAAGGACAAAGAAAGAACGATCTGGAGTCTATGAGGGTCTGTGCGACTGTGCCTACCATTTCCTGGGCTTAAATTGCCCGTCAAGCGTTTCAATCCGCATCGTGTCTCCGGATTGTTCAATTACAAAAAACCCTTTCTTTATGGCGTAGTTTTTCACGCTTTCGGGATACTCCGGCTCGCTTTCGGCGGCCTCCATTGCTAAGGCTGCTTCAGCTGCCAGTGACGCGCCGGTACCGGCACTGCGGGAGTTGAGGCTGC
>BNVD01000277.1 GCA_025997835.1 Spirochaetia bacterium | reverse complement strand
GATCATCGCCGTAAGCATCGCCTGAACCGCCGTAACCCGCCTGATCCCGAATGCGAACAGCAGGGACGCCGCCCCAATCTGGATAATCCCCATAAAGACAATCGCCAAAACCGATCCCATCGACAGCACTGGCGGATAGATAAAAAAGAACGGCACACTGAACAGGGCGGTAACAATGTGGGAGAGGAGCAGCGAATCCGCCGGGTCGCCCTCCTTTCTCATCCGCATAAACACCGAATTGGCCCCGAAGCAGACCCCGGAAATAACGGCAAGCCCGTCCCCCAAAAATCCCCCGCCTGCAAGCCCATCCTTGAACACCAGCAGCATCCCCCCGGCCACCACTACCAGTGCCCCCCAATGCTCCCAATGGGGCTTCTCCTTGGCGATAAGCCAGCCCAGCAACGCCGCCCACACCGGGGCGCTGTACTGTAGAAGGATTACGTTCGCCGAAGCCGTATGCTTGTTGGCGATCACAAAGGTGATCATCGTTGCCGCATAGGCGAATCCCGCCGCAACCGTGTAGAAAGCTTGCCCGGAACTCTGCGCCTTCCCGGTGCCGGACACGCTAGGCGGGGTATACAATCTGCGGCCGGTTCTCCGGGAATGCCGCCACACCCGCACCGTCAGCAAAACCAGGGCCGCCAGGAAACTCCGGGCCCCGGCGATAAGGATGGGGTGCCAATCAATCAGTTTGATGAACAGCCCGCTGGTACTCCACAAGGTTGCGCAGAGAAAAATCGCCGCTTGACCAACCTGATGATCAGTACCCGTTCGCCGCATAGATACATCAGTATAGCGGGATAGCCAGGAAAGACAAAGATATGTTCCAGCGTGATCACCCGGATGGAGCTTCATGCCGAACCGGGTATCAAAGCGGGCAAACAGGTACTGTGGGGTTCTTGATCGTATGAGTCATTTTGACTCACATTCTACCCCCTTGGGTTTATCTGTATCAAATAAGCCCACTATTCCCCCTCATTCTGCCCTATCGGGCCGGTTTGGGTTCCCGTGGCCGTTCATTTGTACGGTTTCCCCCCGGGCGTAGCGTAAAACACGCCGGCCGGGGACGCGCTAAATCATCATAATTCCTTATGCGGTAACGAATTACGTGAATGTGGAAAAATCATCATTGTTGATGATAAAAATCCACGTCTTGGCATGGTTCTTGCTTATATATTAGTAGCACAGTTAAACAAGTAATCGATGTAAAGGAGTGACTAATGACGACGACGACCCAACGAAAAGCTCAGAATCAGGCGATGTCTGCTGCCAGTGATGAAAATGTACTTTCCATGTATTTGAGGGAGATCAACCGGATACCGCTGCTTTCCCGTGAGGATGAAGATACGGTCGCCAGAGCAGCGGCCGGGGGCAGCAAGGCGGTCAAAGAGCGGCTGGTCAACGCCAATCTGCGGTTTGTGGTGAATGTGGCAAAGCGGTATCAGGGTCAGGGGCTGCCCTTGGCGGACCTGATCAGCGAGGGGAACATCGGCCTTATGAGCGCGGTGGACCGCTACGATGTGGAGAAGGGCTATCACTTCATCTCCTACGCGGTGTGGTGGATACGCCAGGCCATTCTCAAGGCGATTTGCGAAAAGTCCCGGATGATCCGGCTGCCCCTGAACCGGGCCAACGAACTGGTACAGATTGAAAAAGCCCGCAAGCTGGTGCAGGAGACGAACAGTGCCGAGGCTGAAATCAACGAGATTGGCCGGCTGCTGGACATGGCACCTGAGCATGTGGCGGATATTATCAACATCAGCCGGGAGCTGGTTTCCCTGGAAAGCCCGGTGTATACCGAAAAAGATTCTTCCGTGTTAGGGGAGTTTATTGAAGATGAGGGGTACAAGGCTCCGGATCAACAGGCCATCGACTCGGCCCTGCATGATGATATCGAATCGGTGCTGGAAACCCTGGATATAAAGGAAGCGGAGATTATCCGGTTCCGGTTCGGCCTTGGAGAGGGCGCGCCGTTGTCCTTAAAGGAAATCGGCGACAAGTTCAACCTGACCAAGGAGCGGATCCGCCAGATTGAAAAGAAAGCCCTCAAGCGGCTGCAGCACCCCAGGCGGAAACGGATTCTGGAAAACTACGTAGCCT
>BNVD01000276.1 GCA_025997835.1 Spirochaetia bacterium | reverse complement strand
GACCGTTTCGGCGCACTGAACTGTCTGGCCCTGGGCTGCTTCGCGGTGGTTATCCGCCTTGTCATCCTGGTACTCTTCCCCACTCCGCCGATGGCGAGGTACAGGGACATCCCCAATGCCCGCTTGTGGGGCGGGACGCAGCTTGAGATAAAGGCCATAGCCGCCGGGTGGAAAAGGCCGAAGCTGAGGGAGTGTAGGGTCTGCGAGGCCACCGCCCCCGCCGGAGTGGGGAAGAGTACCAGGATGACAAGGCGGATAACCACCGCGAAGCAGCCCAGGGCCAGACAGTTCAGTGCGCCGAAACGGTCGATGATCCGCTTTGAGAAAAACAGGAAGGGCATTTCCGAAGCGGCGGATATGGCGTTCAACAGGCCGATGGCTTCCCAGCGTAGTTCGTGTACCACGTAGAGCGAGAAGAAACTCTGGGAACAGGACAGGGCAAGCCGGCTCAGCGCGATGGTCAGCAGCCCCAGGATGAGCAGGGGGGTCCAGATACCGCGGGCAAGCGGCGCGCCGGGGCCCTGATTTTCCGGTACCGAACGGGGGCGGCTGACATGGGTATATTTGGAAGGGATTTTGGCGTAGACAATCATCGACAAGATGGTAAAGAGCGCGGTCCAAATTATGATGTTGTACCGGTGATTGGGCCGCAGCAGGGGGGTAAACTGGAGGATAAGCACCGCGACAACATAACTGATGGTGCCGGGGGTCCTGATTTTTCCGTAGTTGCCCCCCGGCCCGATGCCGATGGAGACGATCGCCTCCGTCAGGGGCTGGATAGAGCCGAGGCCGAGGGACAGGGTCAAAAGAATCAGAGCGGTGATAAGGGGGTTTGAAAAATAGGCCAGCGGGAACAGCATAAGCAGGGTAATCGCGTGGCATATCAGCATGGGGGGCCGGTAGCGTCCGTGTTCATCGGCAAAGTGGCCGAAGATAAAGGGCCCGGCAATGCCGGCCAGTGAATTGATTGCCATCAAAATCCCGATGACCGAGGGGGAATAGCCTAAATCCCGGAGCAGTATGACAAGGAAGGGGCCAAAAGCCGCCTGAATAGGGTAATAGGAGATGTAGGACCATGCCAGGGACATACCGTATTATATCAGGAAGCCTTGAACCGGGATATATAGGTAGATATACTGACGACACTATGTTAAAGAATATGCGCCATTTCTGCCTTGTTGTCCTTGGCATGGCCCTGAACCTCCCCGTTGCCGCAGAGCCGGCTGATGTGCCCGCGCAATCCGCCGCTATGCCGGTGGAACTTCAAAAACTGGTAAACACTGCCGTCTTCGAGGTGGTGGTGGAGAAACCCAAAAATGATCCAACGGTCTATGAGCAGGCGCTTGACTGGGAGCGGGTTCCCTACAGGATCCGTACCGACAAGTACAATTCCATCGGTACCGCCTTTGCCATCAGTGAAACGGAACTCATCACCGCCTTTCATGTGCTCGATCTGGGTGAGGAAAGTATGACCCATGACCGGTACTGTATCCGGGATTCCGAAGGGCAGGTGTACAAGGTTGACCAAATCCACGCCGGCTCCAATGAAAAGGACTTTGTTATCTTTACGGTGAAGAATCGAACTTTTACCGGGTATTTTGAATTTGAAGAGCGCTTTGAAACCAACGATCCGGTGTTCAGTATCGGCAACGCGCTTGGGGAAGGGATCGTGATACGGAACGGCTTTATCATCGGTACCGTGCCGGAAGATGAATCGGGCCGCTGGAACCGGCTCAAATCTTCCGCCGATGTGAACCCCGGCAATTCCGGCGGCCCCCTGGTTACTCCGGGCGGTAAGGTGGTTTCCCTGGTAACCCACAAAGCGGATAATATTCTCTATTCCATACCGGCGTCGGCCATTTTGGAGACCGGCAGAAACGAGCTTCGGTACCGGCTCAGAACCAGGGCCAGCCATGTCATTCTGGCGAACACAGTCAACCGGCTATTCGAGACCACAGTTTCTCTGCCGGGAAATTATAAATCGATACAAAACCAGATCGTCCGCGCTGCCGGGGAGGATTACGAGCAGGCCATGAAAGCCCTGTTTGACGCCGCTCCTGAATACCTTACCGGCCCCAATAACCGGTATCTGCTCAACGCCTC
>BNVD01000275.1 GCA_025997835.1 Spirochaetia bacterium | reverse complement strand
CCTGAAACAGACGTATCAGATTGCGATACTGGTCAAAAAACATTATTTCCCGGATGAAGACTTTTTCCATACCTTTCTATTAGCCGCCAGCTTTGTTTCAATCTGCTCTGCAGTGTATCCCTGTTTCATAAGCTCCAAAACATCGTTTTGACCTTCCCGTTTCCCTTCCCGTTTCCCTTCCCGCAGACCTTCCCGCTTGGCGTGTACAACCTTACTCTGGGTGTCAACTTCATACTTGTACTCGCTCTCAAGCCGCGCCCGTTCCACTTCGTCTCTACTGATGGTCATTAATACTGCACTTGCCATTGATATTCCCTCCTCTAGTTGGACTATTTCATTTATCTTTTGACGTTTGGTTTTATCTGCTAAATACCGGAAAAATACCGCCCAGTGTTCTGATGCGGTCATTGTCTCGGGGGTCTTTGCTACAATTAGTTCCAGTTTGGATAGTTCAAGAGTGATGATCCGGCTCCTCCCGCCAAGGGAGACCTTGCGTTCCGCGTCGTAATACTCAAAGGTATGGAAAAAGTCTTCATCCGGGAAATAATGTTTTTTGACCAATATTGCAATCTGATACGTCTGTTTCAGGTCATCATACTCTTTTTCACCACCGCGAATATCCTGACCGGTAAACAGCCTACTGGCGTAGAACTCCAGCCGAAGCGGCTCAAAAGCGTCCGGGTTGAGGGACATTTCCACATCAACCAGTTCTCCATCCTTGGCCTTGCACTTGATGTCAAAGCGGATTTGCCGGTCCCGGAGGTTGTCTATTGGCGGCTCGTTGGCGATTATGGTTGTCACCGATAGGGGGCGGCCTATGATGGCAGAAACCAGATCCGAAAGCGCCCCCTGAGATTCCGGGATGTTTTTGGTAAATACCGCTTTAAAGGCGTTATCCCGGCAAATATCTATGAGGTCGTCGCTGTCATCAAAGTGTATTTTTGTCATTTATCTCTCTATCTTCTACTATATTAAATCTTGAGGAGTATAACAATGGCGTCAAATCATTCTTTAAACCCGCTTGCACTCGCCACGAAAGGAACCACTCCTACTCCTACAATAACTGTTACCAGCGGCGGCGGCACCAGCTCCAGCCCGGTCCTCTCACCCGGAAGCTACGGTGAGGTGACTGCCGGGTCTACGTTAATAGCGATGCCCGCCGCAACAACTAGTTCGAAGTATGTGGTAAGAAGCGGCGGCAGGTGGTATAGCGTTCCTGCGGCGTTATCTGCCGCTGGGGCAGCACTTACAGTAGAGCCTAGTCTGGGTGATGCAATAAGGCTTACTACCACCAACCCTACTGTTACTGCAGGACACGGAATTACTGGTGTTGCCGGTACACAATACGATATATATGCGGTGTATGAAACACCTATATTGAGTAGTGGTACTCCTACTATTGAGCTGAAAACAACAACCAAAAACAGTATTATCAATGTAAGTAACCTTAATTTGAATAGCACCAATGCTGCATTGGAATACAAGATTACCTCAACCAATAATCCTGACAGCACGGTGCAGATTCTGCTCTATACCGGCGGCGATAGCGTTAACACTTCGCCAAGTCTGCCAACGATACCAAACTACAGGAATACAGCAGCAATAACACCGGCGGCCTTGACCACCAACTTCACGAAGTTTGGCAATGATTGGTGGGCATTCAAGATTGATATGACATACAGCCAGAGTGGGATTGCACAATACCCATCCCTTAGTGCGCAACCTGGCGATGACTATTCAACGCTGTCAAACCTTAATTTGGTAGGTGGTCGACTGGTCCTCCACATCACCCGCGGCCTAATCCTCCAGGAAGGCTCTCACGGCAAGGCAGACATAAACACTGGTACGGGCGATGGGGTGGTAACGGGGCTTACAGCAATCATCGCGAGCACTAATACAGACCGGGAGCGGCACGGCTATGTGGTTAAGAATATAACTACTACTGCTAGGAGCCTGTCGCGCTTTTCAATCGGGTTATGTACCTTTCCGCGTAACGGGGAAGTTTGTTGCCGAAGTACCGGGGGAAAAGGCCTATAATCCCTTTTTCCCCGGGTAATTGCAGCCTCCCTTACCGGTTCATCCTTGAGAAAGGGCAAATAAACGCCTGAAG
>BNVD01000274.1 GCA_025997835.1 Spirochaetia bacterium | reverse complement strand
GAACAGTAAGATTTGTGCCAGATTACTGTCAACGCTTGCCGGGGTTGTCCCGGATACCGTGTTGGTAACCTTCACCCAATAATAAACAGGGGACTGAGTGGCAGCCTCAAATGCCGGAGTATAAGAAGCCTCGGTAGCATTTGGAACTTCGGTAGAACCGGTCTTGTCTACATTTTGAGTTACCATCCATTGATAACTTAAGGCGCCTCCGTCGGTTACTCCGGCTACAACCGTCAGGGCTGTATAGGAATCATCTTCGTAAAAGGCAGTGTAACCCTGCGGTTGCGCTGTTATCACCGGCGTTTGAGATGGCGCCTTGACGCCATCATCAGTGTCGGTTGGACAAGCGGCGAGTAATAATACGAATAGCAGGACAATACCTGCCATTCCCAAAAATGTCTTTTTCAGCATAAAATGCCTCCACAAAAATTTTTCAGGGAATCAAAAGATCCTCTGTTATTTTTCCCGTTTTCCCGAAAAACCTGTTTTCCCGGAAAAACGCAAAAACCCTCATAAAGCCCCTAAAATTGCATGGTTACGCCTATGGGGATACTCATGACAAATACCGAATCTTTGGTATCCTTGGGCGCCGTACCGGTCTTGAATGCGTTGTTTCTTCCCTGTTCGTTCAGGTATTCTGATGCGGTAGCAACGGTGTTTTTGAGCGTGACACCGGCGTACGCCTTTATCTGGGGGGTAAAATAGAAATACACCTTGGGTTCAACGGAAAGTTCGTCCCTGCCCAACTCGTATTTCTTGCCGTTTGTCTCTTCTGCGGAGTCGAAGCGGTACAGATTACGCACATACAGTTCAACGGAGATGAGACTGTTGAATTCGTAAACCACACCAATACCGTTCCACAACAGCCAGTGGCCCACCTCGGCAGAGTTATTATTGGGCGCCGTGGCTTCATAGTTATAATTTCTGAAACCGTTCCCCCCAAGGGCCGCATAGTTCTTGTCGGTCCAGAAGCTGTAGTTGTGGTCGGTCCGTACCGTCAGGCCGGGGACAATGTTGGTATACCGGGCATTGAGCATAAGGGCGTTCTGCAGAACCTGGGGGAACAGGGTTTCCGCCGTTCCGCCTGAAGTTTCAAATTCATCCAGATATTTGGTAAGTATGCCCCCGTAGCCCAGGGTAAGGCCCAGGTTTTCAAGGGGGGTAAGGCTGGCATAGATTCCAAACAGATGGGTATATACTTCGGCATTGGCCTGCATCGCCACGAGCTTCTCATTGGAACTGTCTGGATTGAACGCATTGCCGTTCTTCCAGTAATACAGAATATAGGAGGCGTTTACCTTGCCAAAGCTGCCGATTTCCGACCCTATCCTGCCGCTGTACATCATCTGGCGGCTGTCGGTATCCAGCCATTTAAGGTTTTCGGGGTCAAGGGTTTTGGCGACCGGACCGTTTGCCCCGGTTTGTCCAAAAAGGGAGGATGAGACATTGCCGGACAGCGCCGCGCTTACGGGCCCAAAGAAGCCTTCCACCAGCAGTCCCCGATCCTGGGTGATATTATCGGGATTCAAACTGGCGTCCCAGGCAGCGGAAGTGCCGCCGTTGTATATCCGCAGCCCCGGATCGGCCCCCAGGGGATCGGCGTAGAGCGACTCAATGTCGTTACCAACGGTAATTTTGAACAGGGGACCGGCGCTGACCCAAGCCTTGCCGACTATGCCGGTAAGCCCCTTCCATTTTATATACCCCCCAACCCTTTCGGTTTGGTAGCCAAAGCTGTAGAACGCGTCTTTGGTAAGCCAGCTTTCAGGCTCTATCAGGCCAAACTGGAAAAAACGGTTACCGTGCTGGTTCGCTCCCGGCCTGAGGTCCTCGTCGCTGAACGCCTTTGTTGTCAGGTCCATAATGTTCAGCTTCATTTCCAGGGTTACGTCTATCTGGCCATTGCCGGTGTCCAACGCGGAAACGACCCCAAAGCCGATTACGAACAAAAGCGCTGTAATGCCAAGTGATTTCTTACTCATCAAATCCTCCATACATACTGTGAAAAATGTGGTGAAAATATAAAAAGAGCCCCGGAAATCCGCAGGGATTCCCAAAGCTCTTTGTTTTTTGAAGAGGAAAAACGTAAGTTGTTGCTATATAAGGAATTACGCTGTGTGTGT
>BNVD01000273.1 GCA_025997835.1 Spirochaetia bacterium | reverse complement strand
GGCGGGGTCTACGTGCAAATAGTACTGCTCGGAAACTACGTCGAAACTCTTGATCCCTTCGGTGAGGGGGTTGGATTTACTGGTGATATTGATCCGGTGGGGCGTACCGTCGCAGCCGGGGTGGGCTACCCAGTTCGCGCCGGTGATGAACTGCCAGAGCACGTTGGCCCGGAACGCATCGCACATTCCCCCGTGGCAGCCCGCCATACCGACACCGGAACCAATCGCTTCGGCCAGCGGCTCAAAGAAGGGATCAAGAGTTTCGACGTAGTTTCCGAGCAGTACTATTTGCACGTAGACCCCGCCAACGAAGTGTTGGCCACTACCCGCTTCCCGGTGGAGAACTGGTACCATTCCGCCAACGGGGAGGTTGATGTCCCCCAGGTCTGGACCCGCAAGTGGGGTCACGGCCGGGTGTACTACAACGCCCTGGGCCATCACAATGATGTATTTAACATTCCCGAAGCCTGGGAACTGATGAAGCGGGGCCTCCTCTGGGCCGCCGATGGTAAACGTATCGCCGCAGAAAAAAAACTTTCTGCGGATGACTTCAAGAACGAAAAGGGGATGTACTGATGAACAAGCAGCGTATCGGTATCGTAGGAATAGGAAAAATCAGCGGGATATACCTTGATAACCTCACAGGCATGTTCAGCAAGCGGGTAACCCTCATCTCCGTAACCGACGTGATTGCCGAACGGGCGGAAAAGGCCGCCGTCGATTATCACGTTCGACATATCAAGACGCCGGAGGATCTGATTAACGACCCGGAGGTGGACATCATTCTCAATATCACCCAGCCCCAAAACCATCACGCGGTGGCTATGGCGGCGGTAAAGGCGGGGAAGCATGTCTATAATGAAAAGCCCCTCTGCGTAACGCGGGAAGAGGCCGCCGAACTGCTCAAGGCCGCCGCGGAAAAGAAGGTGCGTGTCGGCGGCGCGCCGGACACCTTCCTCGGCGCGGGAATCCAGACTTGCCGTAAACTCATCGACGATGGCTGGATTGGCCGCCCCGTAGCCGCCTCCGCCTTTATGATGAATCACGGCCACGAACACTGGCACCCGGACCCGGCTTTCTACTATAAAACCGGGGGCGGGCCCATGTTCGACATGGGCCCTTACTACCTCACCGCGCTGGTGAACCTGTTGGGTCCTATCACACGGGTATCCGGGTCCGCCAAACAGGGCTTTACAAGGCGGACCATCACCAGCGAGCCTCTGAATGGTACGGTAATCGATGTTGATGTGCCCACCCATATCGCTGGGGTGCTGGATTTTGCAGGCGGCGCGGTGGGGACCATCATCACCAGTTTTGATGTATGGGCCTCATCCATGCCCTTTATCGAAATTTACGGCTCCGAAGGTACCCTTCAGGTCCCGGACCCGAACACCTTCGGCGGCCCGGTCCGAGTGCGCCGCTTCCGCGAAGAAGCCTGGTCGGAGATCCCGCTGCTAAAAAACTTCCCCGATAACAGCCGGGGATTTGGTATAACCGACATGGCGGAAGCGATTGTTGAAAGCCGCCCCCACCGCGCCTCCGGTGAACTGGCCTATCACGTATTGGACGTAATGCACGGCATCCACGACGCTTCGGCATCGGGGGCCTACTATCAGGTAAAAAGTACCTGTGCGCGGCCTGAACCACTGGGATGATACACCGCGCCATATCACCGTAATCCTGTGCGTTTGTTAAAATCGTCGATTAGGGCGTCGATCTCATCGGCCTGTTTTTGTACGGCGAGGAAAGTTTCATCCTGATTGTACCACTGATCGTTCAGTTCTTCTGCGGTGCGGCCCTGCTGTTCTACCCAGGTGTAGTATTTGAGGTTGTGTACCCGCTTGCGTTCAGGATAGGTGAGTTCCAGCATGTTGCCGGTCCCCTCACCCTGAAGGCTGGCGGCAAAATCCGCGGCGGCATCAATGCTGCGGTATTCACCTTTTTCCTCGCGGAGCTCGGCGATGCGGGAACGGTACATTTCCACAGAATCGGTAAGCACCGTGGCAACCACGTCCTTCCCGGTAAGCTCGTAGTATTTTGCAAACTTGATGGCAGAAAGCATGTTTGATATGCCGGAAATCCCCATGTAAGCGAGAACATCAACTTCTTCCGGTTTGAGCCCCG
>BNVD01000272.1 GCA_025997835.1 Spirochaetia bacterium | reverse complement strand
CCCGGTTATAATAGCCGGAATTTTCCACCGCTTCGTGGAGGCGGTGGTATTCTTCCAACAATGCCTTGGTGGGGCCGTCGTCGGTGGTGGCGGTTTCCAGGGTCTTGCCGATGGCCTCCATGTCACGGAGCATGACGGCGATACTCTCGTAGGCGGTTTCCGCCTCCTCCCGCAGGGTGTGGCTCTGGTGACCGGGGACGACCATCACCGACTGGGGGAGGTAGGACACCCGGCTCCCCTTCTGAACCGCCCGTTCCCCCGAATCGGCCTGGAGCTTCCCGGCGATCACCTTCATCAGGGTGGATTTGCCGGAACCATTGGCCCCGGCCAGTGCCGAACGGGACCCGGTAGCCAGGTTCAGTCCCACATCCTTCAGAATATCCCGGTCCCCAAAGGCGAGGGAAACCTTGGTAAATTGAACAAAGGCCACGGCTACTCTTCCGTCTTGAAGAAGTAGATAACGATAGGGGAAGGGGAGCGCCGGGTTACGGTTACGCCGTTAAGGTTCTCTACCGGCACGTACTCAATCCGCAGCCCCCGGTCGTCCAGGGTATAACAGAACCGCACCGACGCGCCGGGCCCACCCGCCCCGTCAAACCGGAGAGTAAAGGCCCCATTGTACCGGTCCGTAAGGGCGGCGTCCAGAAAGAGCCCCACGTCTATAGCGCCCGAGCCCAGAGCCGTTGCGGGAATGATCTGAGGGACGAGGAGATTGTTCCCGGTCCAGATGAACCGGCGGTTCCGGGTAAACGAGAGGGCTCCGTAGTTGGCACTGGTAAAGACCGGTCCCGCCCTGAAGATATTCTGGAACAGCGCGTCCCGCCGTTCGGTTTCCTGTACGATGATGTCATCCAGGTCCGAAGGAAGGGTAATAAAGAGATGGGTCTGCATGGCGCCGCCGTTTTCGGAAAACTGCACCGCCAGCAGCCGGTCGGAGCGGAGGATCATCTTGAGGGCGCCGCCGTCAAAGCGCCAGGAATGGGTACCGTCGGGCCGGATTTTCGTATAGGTGAAAGTCCGGTCCAGATTGGGGAGGTATATCCGGGCAAGCCCAGAATCCTGTCCGGGGAAGAACCCCCAATGGCGGGCCAGTTCCTCCGTATCAATACGCTCCGAGGCGATCATGGCGTCCCAGGATTCGGGGTACCATGATTGGGCCAGCACCGTTTCCAGCTCCGTATCTTCGGCTTCTTCCTCTACCGCTTCCCCCGCTTCCAGGGGACCACCCCGGTGTTCAAACATTTTGAGCCGGTAGGAAAAACAGTACCCCCGGCTGCCGTCTTCGGTGAGCACCAGATACCAGTCCCCCGGCAAGGGATCGCCTGTGGTACTGATGGCGGGGTTCCCATCAACCCTGGTTAAAATCTTGATGATCTGCCCGGCCCGCAGACGGTACACCCGGCGGGAGCCATTGTCCGGGTCCTCCCGGATGGGAAGCCCGTCCTGCAAGGTTTCGGCGTAGAGCAGGGTGTACTCCCCAAAGGCCGCCGCCCGCTTCTGTGCGGCCCGTTTACTCCCCACAAGCTCCAGCTGTGACAGGGGAATCTCAAACTTGTTGACGCCGCCCCTGGCCCGCCTGAACGCCCTGGGAATCCCCGTAACCCAAACACGATCGATATTGGACTTGATATACACCGGCAGTACCGTCCCCGAAGGAATGGCCGGGTCCTCGGTAGACCAGAGCAGCATCCCCCACCCCAGTACCCGTGTACACCCGCCGAGCAGTACCGCGCAAGCCGTCAACAGGGGAAAAAACAACCGTAAAAAAGATTTGCGTCTCATAGAAGTATGGTACCATTGTAGCTATTTGAGACTTTTCGTCCATAGCCCGCAGACGGTCGTGGGCCAACTTCAGAGCGGGCAGGCTTGTGACACGGGGGCGTTTGTTCCATACTGTAGTCAGTATGGAGGTCGATATGGCAACAGCAATAGAACAACCGCAGATGGGGCTCACTTTTGAACAGGTTTGGGCGGCTATCATGAAAACTGAAGAAACGGTCAATAAAATGGGGGTACGGGTCGATCGAACATCGGCGGCTATTGATAAATTGGGAATGCGTGTCGACCAAACAACGGCAAACGTTGATAAAATGGCGGAGAGAGTGGATAAAGTGTCAAAAAATGTCGGCGGGTTAAACCGGT
>BNVD01000271.1 GCA_025997835.1 Spirochaetia bacterium | reverse complement strand
AAAATATATAATATCTTGGCTGCTTTTCCCGATTTTACCAACTGGAATGAATCAGTTGCAACAAAACAAAGACTAAAACCGCTTGATGATGTAACTAGGGAACACCTAAAATCAATGGAAGAATTTAATGAACCTTGGGAACAGATACTTTTCCGCGTTTGTGAAACCGATGACTATCTTAAGCAGAATGCGTTGAACATCTCATCGCTTCTTAACAGTATGTATACCAAAATCAAGAAAGCAGAAAATAAAGATGAGGATGAAAAAAGCGGGAATACCGGCTATGTAGGCGACTACATAGAACACATAATACATCTTTCTGCCGTTACGAATCTGGCAGCGAATGACAAACCGGAAATTCAATATAATGTTAAGTACTTAATAATTGAAAGTTTCCAACGTTTCAGGAAGTTGTATGAGAATGAGTTCGAGCCAATTGAGCCAACTAGGAAGAATATACTGGGTATAACGAACTGCCTTTCTTTTAAAATTGGTGGAATTGGTCGTTTTGATATGACCTCAAGGCCAGCCAATGGGAATATTATATTACAAATTTCGCATCCCCTTTTTCCTGGTTGTACCAAAGATAAAGGTACCATTCTGGAATACTTCAAGGGAAAAAGCAAGGAGGATGAGTATAAGAAAATACGAGACAACTACGATCAAATTGCTGGTAAATATTTAAATGGGTCAGATATTCGTTATGTCGGCCCACAACGTATGGAAGAAACGACCAGTATTTATTCCAAAGTAAATCTTTTTTTCGATCTGCGATTCCAGGTGGTTCTACCAAGTGTGGAGGATTTTAAAGATGACGAGGTTCTAAAACCTATGGTGAAAATGGCGAAAGCAATGTACGATGTGCATATTGAACTGGATAAATTAGGAAAGTGAAATGATATATTCTTTGCCGTTCGTTCTATGGGAGATCAATATATGGCGGAGAGTTTTTGTCCTTCAGGCGTTGGCATATATATTAGGAAGGAATGGTCTTGATGAATGATCCAAGAATAATATCAGTCAAGGACTTATTGCAAATGGACTTGACTATCCCAAGTTACCAGCGCCCATATAAATGGACGGAAAAGAACGTTAATCAACTTATTGATGATATTATTTTTCATAAAGATAAATCTGCCTATCGTTTGGGTACATTGGTTATTCATGAAGAAAATATAGAAGGTAAAAATATCCTAAATGTTGTCGATGGACAACAGCGAACAATTACATTAACCCTCATTGCGCATGCGATAATTCAAAATAGAAAAGACGTATTACAAAAAATAATAACGCGAGATGAGAAAATTGAAAACTATACTCCAAAACTAAGCGCCCATTCCTTTGTTAATGATATTTCAAAGAACAATATTTATGATAATTATAAAGCAATCGAAAGAAGAACTATCGAATTTGATGGAGAAACAGTCTTCTTCTTTTTTAGTAAATGTGAATTAGTACAAGTTGTCCTTTCTGATATTTCAGAAGCATTCCAATTTTTTGATTCTCAAAATGCAAGAGGGAAAGATCTTGAACCCCACGATTTGCTGAAAGCTTTCCATCTGCGGGAAATGGAACATTTTTCCACAGAAGAAGAACGGAAAGCTGCGGTAAAAAAGTGGGAGGCAATGAATACCGAACAATTATCAAAACTTTTTGCGCTCTATCTCTACAGAATTAGGAATTGGAGCAAAGGTTATTCTGCAAGATATTTTACCAAAAATGAAGTGGATATATTTAAAGGAGTAAGCCCTGATATAAATGAAAATTATCCATTTGCAAAATCATTCCGTATAGCTCATTTTTATACTGAAAATTACAATCAATCGTATCATAGAAATATTGATAAAAATAAATTTGAATACCCATTTCAAATAGATCAAACAATAATCAATGGAAAACGTTTTTTTGAAATGATTGCTTATTATGATAATCTGATTTTTAATATAAAATGAGCTATTTTCTTACAATTTTCTTCTAATTATATTATTCATACTTTTTTATATTTTTTATTGTATTCCTTATTTATAATTATTTTTTATTATCCTTTTAGTATTCTTACATTTTTCATGTATGTTCGCAATTTATTTTATTTCTTCTTATTATCTTATATCTATATATTCTTTATATCTTAATATCACACGTCT
>BNVD01000270.1 GCA_025997835.1 Spirochaetia bacterium | reverse complement strand
AACACCAGCACCATCGCCAGCATTCCCGCAAAAAGATTTCTTTTCATACGAAACTCCTTAAAAAGTATTTAACAATCATAGGATTGTTATTTTTAATAAGAGGGATACCCCTCATTATTCCAAAGTAAATTAATCCAGTTGCTTTTCCTTAATCGAAAAAGCCCTTACATCTTCCTCATTTCAAAACTCCTATGTATTTATTATGTAAGCGTCAACTTACAAGGTTTCTCTTCAATCGGTAGATTTCTAACGGCCCCTTCGATATCTATCAAAGCCCGGCTCCACCTCTGAGCTTTTAAGAGGCTTTTTGACATCGCCAGGATTCTTTCCTGCTTCTCGTCCGTCAATTCGGTGAATACCTTACTCAAATCATCAACTTTGGCCTTTTCCATTGTATTTCTTTCATGCCTTTTGAATCATATTATAGATTCTAAAAGCATTCCGTCAAGCCCTCACCTTGAATTTGAGGATTTTTTATGCTATTTTTTGGGGTATGGAAGGGTTTTAGATGGCAGTTTCGGCTAATTCCCGATTAAAAACGCTTAGAACAACTCTAAAACTGTCCCAAAGAGACTTTTCCAAGGGTATTCATTTAAGCCAATCTTCCTATGCTAAACTTGAACTGGAGGAACGGACTGTAAATAACCGGATTATTGACTTGGTGGCTACAAGATATGGGGTCAATAGAGATTGGATTTTGACCGGCAAAGGCGATATGTTTGATGTCCGTCCTAATGTCAAGTTGGAACAGATGATAGACATTTTTAATGAACTGGATGAAGTGTTTCAAGATTATATTTTGACGCAAATTAAAGAGATTTTGATGGTTCAGAAAAGGACGAGAGATTCGTAAGATACACCTTTTTATCGGATAAAGAGTTGTCTCGAACATCTAAAATTAGTGATAGCTTTTGAAAATGAAAACTGGAGATTCGAGTCAGACGTTAATTTTTGTCTTTGGGAAATGAATAACTATACAGAGAGCTGTATATAGTTTGCTAAATTAGTAAAGAATTATCCAAATAGGGCTTTCGGGTATACATCAGGGTATAATTGCGAAATTCTTTATGATGTTGGGCATCGGTTCCTATATAGCCGTGGGTAGAGCGGGGATTGCGGATAAGCTGCGCTCACGAGGCAAGAATTACGGCGAGGTCGTTGACGTTGGTTCCGGTAGGGCCGGTAATGATTAGGGCGTCGGCGGCTTTGAGGGCGGGGTAGGCGTCGTTGTTGGCAAGGATTGCCGGGATGGAGAGGCCCAAGGCGTGCAGTTTGGACAGGGTTGTGCCGTCGACGATGCCGCCTGCGGCGTCGGTGGGGCCGTCGGTTCCGTCGGAGCCTGCGGAGAAGACGACGAGCTTGTCCAGGCCGGCTATGCCTTCCGCGGCGGACAGGGCGATTTCCTGGCTGCGGCCGCCTGTGCCGTTTCCGGTAAGGTGTACCACGGTCTCGCCGCCAAAGATTAGGGCGCAGGGACGGTGAATCGCGCTGTCCGCGTTGTTCCGGTCAAGCTGCCGGGCAAGGGCGGCGATGAAACGGCCCGCTTCACGGGCTTCGCCTGCCATGTCGGTACAGAGGATGTGCGGCGTATAGCCCAGACTTTGGGCGGCAGCGGCGGCGCTCTGACAAAGGGTACGAACACTACCGGTTATTACGGCAGTAACATTGTCGAGTGATTTTGGAGTCTCGGCGGCAAGATACTGTTGTACTGTGTCGTTCATGGTAAGGTGATATTTTTGTACCACCCCAAGCGCTTCCGCCGCAGTGGACAGATCCGGCGCGGCGGGGCCTGAGGCGATGGAGTCCAGCCGGTCACCCAATACATCGGACAATACCACCGTAAATACCGTTGCCGGGGCGCACACGGCTGCGAAGCGTCCGGCCTTAACCGCGGAGAGTCGTTTACGGATCATGTTGATTTCGACAATATCCGCGCCGGAGGCCAGCAGTTGGCTGTTGATGTCCACAATATCATCCAGGGTAAGACCGGGCAGGGGCTTTTCAAAGAGCGCCGAACCGCCGCCAGAAATCAGGAACAGTAATTCATCATTGGCGCGTAAAGATTCCGCCATAGCCAGCGCCTTTTCTGTGCCAAGAATAGTGTTCCTGTCCGAAAGGGGATGCCCCGCCTCGATAATCTCCATGCCGCCGATGTCCCCGC
>BNVD01000269.1 GCA_025997835.1 Spirochaetia bacterium | reverse complement strand
CCAGGGAATCGAGTGTGATGGCCCCGCTTTCGTCCAGGGCGATACGCACCCGTGTGACCAGCCATAACTCCGGGGTTTTTTCCACATAGAGGCGGTTGGTGAGCAGGAACGAATCAAAGGCGCTCTCAAAGCTGGGGCCGGTATACTGGAGGCTCGCAGTACCCCGCACCGTGTCGTCGGCAATGATGGAAATTTTTGAGGACAGCGAAAGCGAATAGAGGATGTCGGATATATTTTGATTGATAAACTCAAAACTGAGTATCTTCCCCGCCTGTCCAAAGAGGACGCCGCCTGAAAGCACGAGCAGGGCGGGCAGCAACAATCCCGGCTTTACCATCCGCTCATCCCCCCCGGCAGGGAACGCCAGCCAGCGAGCAGGGCCGCAATACTGCCGGCGGCCATGAAGGGAATGAAGCGCACGGAACGGCGGCGGCGGAGCGCGGCAAAGAGGAGCGCCGCAAGGCAAGCGGCCAAAATCGCCGGGTACCACCAGAGCGGCCCCAGGACCGAGCCCGCAAGCCCCGCATACCAGACATCGGCCAGGCCGAGCCGCCGCCCGGAAAGGAAAAAGGCAAGGGAAAAGATCAGGAGGCCGAGGGCGCACCCAAGGAGCGCGATGAGGGCGGCTATCGTGCCCCCGAAGATCAGCTGGCCCAGACAGGATACGGCGATGGCCGCCCAGAGCCAGAGCCGGGGGAGGGAGCCGGTTTTCGCGTCGGTAAGGGCGGCGTATATGGAGAAGAAGATGTAGATATAGCGAAAAATGGCATGGGGGAGCATGGTTCGGTTTGATTGGCCTCCGTATAGTAGTAGCATAGCACAAAAAATCCCTATTAGCAATAGTTTTCATGCTAATGGATTGACAACTTGATTGGGCGGGTGTAGAGTGGGGTTATACATCACGACGAGCGGCATTAGGAGATTATGACCTAACAATATTTTGAGGTAAGGAGTGAGATTATGAACGCGAGAACATTTCAACGGAAACTGGGGTTAATTGGGGGGCTGATCTGTGGGCTGATGGCTTTGGCTTTGATGGGGTGTGATTGGAACCCTGTAGAGGTTGCACGTAGGCAAGAACAACTTTTTAACGATACCTTTGGAAAAGGGACGGTAATAACAAAAGATAATATTGGTCTTATTGCACAGCAACAGAATACAAGGGTATATTCACACCAATTGGGCGACCCGGTATTGGCGACAACCGGAAAATATATCTTTGCGGAAACAGATGTAACGATACCCGGCAGTTCTTTCAGCCTTGAGCGTAATTATATCAGCGAAGATGCGGTACGTGGGAGCATTGGTGATGCGTGGACGCTCAGCACCGACAGCCGGATTATCCGCGGGATAATACCGATTACCGTACCTCCACTGGACGGTGACTTGCAATCAGTGTTTAACGACCTTCAAGCGTATTCCGGGCAACCATTGACAACTATGAGCGCAGCTCAACTGGAATCGCTGGCTAAAACTATGCTAAAGAAAGAGTACAATGTATCACTTAATAAATACCCAGATGAGCGAGCCGCTTTCAGATCACTTTTTGCGGCATATCAAATAATAAACGAGGTGGTTACACGCGCCAGCCTGTTACACGGGAAGAACACACTTGCGCTATTTGAGGGAACGCCGGACTTCTACGAAGGTATCGGTAACGAAAACCTCACGCTGATTGACGAAGCCGGGACTCCCTATGCGTTTATATACGACGGGGACGGCATATGGCTACCGCAGGATGAAAAAGCCCGGCTAACCATGCGCCTTGAAAGCAGGGACGGTGCGGGCGCGGAAACGGCGGCAGGGTTTGTGCTGTACGGAAAAGGCGGCGTCAAGAAATATTACAACGGCGATGGCTTATTGACAGTAATAGAGGAATTAAATGGAAACAAGGTTACGCTTACCCGCAATGAAAGCGGAAAAGTAACGAAAATCAGCGGGCCGCACAATAATGAATGGAACGTAACGTATAGCGGTAATTTTATCAGCAGGATAACCGATCCGATCGGGCAGACGGTGCGGTATAGCTATAATGACCTCCATCTATATATTCCGTTGCGCGTCCGAATGCATCATTCGTCCAATGTTCCGTTATGGTCTGTCCGTTTACGGTTACTGCACGGCTTGCAATGTAACCCCTCACATCATACGTGTAATACGCTGT
>BNVD01000268.1 GCA_025997835.1 Spirochaetia bacterium | reverse complement strand
TGTACTCGTTGCTGCTGGAATGTCGTGCGGTACATCGCGAGCGTGTCTGCGTTGTTCGCAGAGCACGTCCCGGGGCTACTGTAGTGTTGCCACTCGTCGCCGCGCGCACTCTCATCGGTACGACACGGGGGTGACAGGGTTGACTGCGTACCGAAAACCGTCGAAAAACTGGAGAAGGGACGGGTGAAATTCGATACCACCGCCGTCAATCAGGACGGGACCGTGGTGGTACAGGGCGAAGCCTTGCTGTTACCGCCGAGGCCGTAGGGAGAGCGCACGATGCCAACACAGACATTTCGGAATCTGCCGCAGGAAAAAAAAGATAAAGTCCTGGCGGCGGCAATCAAGGAATTCATGCACAACAATTACGATCTTTTCACCGACCGAGGCGAGATCGTCAACGACCCTTACGAGATCGCGAAAAATGACAATCAAGTCAGCATCAACACGACCGTGGAAGTCGACCTGACCGGACAGTGCTGCAGCGAGAGCATCGGAACGCTGCAGATTTCGGGCACGGGCGGCCAGTCGGATACGGCGATCGGCGCGCAAAATTCCAAAAACGGGCGTTCGATCATCGCGCTCTACAGCACCATCGACAAGAAAAACAAGGAGACGGGCGATACGATCTCCGGCTCCAAGATCGTATCGACGCTGAAACCGGGGGCGGCGGTTTCTCTCTCCCGCAATGATGTAGACTGGGTGGTGACCGAATACGGCGCCGTCAATCTGCGCGGCACGACGATCCGCGAGCGCGTGAACCGGCTCGTCAGCATCGCGCACCCGGCCTTCCGCGAA
Source organism: Spirochaetia bacterium (assembly GCA_025997835.1). Taxonomy (GTDB): domain Bacteria; phylum Spirochaetota; class Spirochaetia; order Treponematales; family Breznakiellaceae; genus BNVD01. The sequence continues at coordinate 1,377 of BNVD01000268.1, read as the reverse complement.
GGGCTGCTGGCCGACGCGAAAAAATTCGGCTGGATCATTTGACCACATGAGCCCGGGGAAGGAGATGGCAATGGCGACATTTGATTTTGAAGGAACGCCGATTTACTACGAAACCTACAGCGAGGGGGAACCCCTGCTCATCCTGAACGGCATTTTTATGAGCTGCGTTTCGTGGAAGGGCTTCGTACCCGCTTTCTCGAAATACAATCGGCTGCTGCTTCTCGATTTGGCGGATCAGGGACAGAGCGGGAAACTTGACCACGAGTATACGCAGGAATTACAAGAGCGCGTGGTGATCGCATTTTTGAACCACCTTGGACTGGACCGCGTTTCCCTTTGCGGCATCAGTTACGGCGGCGAGGTCGCCCTGCGCGTGGCCGGACGGCATCCGGAGCGCGTCCGCAAGTTGGTGCTCTCCAATACGACGGCCTATACCTCTGCCTGGCTGCGCGACATCGGACACTCGTGGGAATATGCCATGAACAGCCACGACGGACATGCCTTTTTCAAGACCTGCATCCCCGTCGTATATTCTCCGGAATTTTACGAGAACCATTACGCGTGGGCGCAAAACCGCGAAGAGTTGTTTGTGAAATATTTTCCGCCGGAAGTCTACGACGCTTTCGCGCGCCTGACGCGCAGCGCGGAGACCCACGACGAACGCAGCCTGCTGCCGGGGATCACGGCGCCGACCTTGGTCATCTCTTCCGAATTTGACTTTGTGACGCCGCTATCCAATCAGAAAGAGATCGTTTCGCAGATTCCGAACGCAGGACACGTCCTGATCCACGGCGCAGGACACGCGGCCATGTATGAAAAACCCGCCGAGTTCACCTCGCTCGTTCTGGGTTTTATCAACAGCGATACGGAAAATATCGCCATAGATTAGCCGTTTACAATACGCCCCGCCGGACGATTTCCATCGTTCCGGCGAGGTGTTTTCTGACGCTGTTCAGGGACATGCGGTCCGTGATGTTTTGGAAGATAAAGATGTCCGTCATAAAGTGGATGCAAAGATCCGCCAGCACCGGTCCGTCGACGTCCTCACGAATGCGGCCGTGGTCTTTGTCATAATCGATGCCGATGATGAAAATATCCTTGTACTGCGACTTGATCGCCTGAATCAGACCGAGCGAAACCCCGCGCGCGTGGCTGTACAGGACTTTCCCCAGATCGATGTGCTGCTGGTGGCGGATCAGAAACTCGCTGTCGAGCGCATAGTAGCGCTCGAAAAATTCCAGAAAGGGGCTTTTCTTGTAATACTGAAATGCCGGCTCCGCAAATTCCCGGCGCTGCTCACGCAATGTTTCGAACATATAGACATACAGGTCTTCCTTGTTGTCAAAATACTGGTAGATGCTGCCGCGGGGAATGCCG
>BNVD01000267.1 GCA_025997835.1 Spirochaetia bacterium | reverse complement strand
ACTGCTTCAAATCAAAATGATAATGGCAAAATATTTTCAGTCGTAGGTGGTTCAAAAGTTACTTTCAAGGAGAGATAAGCATGAATTCGAAAAACAATATTATTCGTACCGTATTACCGTTTGTATCTATTTGCTTTTTACTTGTTGGGTGTGCCGATCCTGCTTCTGGCGAGCTTAATGAGGTGTATAAATACCCTAAAACTCTTTGGGGCGAATGGATACGCATGGACACTGGCGCCGAATGGTATATTACCAGCAATTATTTACGCGGTTCAACTTCCTCGAATATAACCCTATCACGCCAATCGAACAATGTAATAGAGGTAACAGATAATGGCAAAAAGTATTATCTTTATGCTTCACGTATTCCAAATGGAAGTTTCAGAGGAAAAATTGTAGGCTATGATGACGATGCACGTTCTATATCCCGCGCTGTTGCAGGTGGTAAGGGTTTTATCAAGGTGGTCATTGAAGACTTAAATGACAAGGCAAATTCAACAACTTCAACTACCGATGGAGATGGAAATTTTACGGCTGACGGTATCATCCCCGGGGATGAATACGAAGTGACCGTAGGTGGAGAAACAACAACCGTAACGCCAAATACAAACGGAGAAGATGTGGGAACCGTGACTATTACAAGTGGTGTAAATTTCAAGACTTCAATCACATCCGGTTCTGATTTATTGCGTCTATATGCTAATAATACCGAATATTCCTTTAGCATCAAGGTCACTAATACGGGGAGTACTGATTGTCTTGCAGCAACATTTGATCTTACATTTGATGCCGGAATTACAATTGTGTCTCAACCATCTTCTTTAATACTGGGAACGATTGAACCTGGAAAATCAAAAACAATACCTATTATAATTAAGTGTTCATCAATTTCTGATTTTTATGAATATAAAAAAATAAGTGTTACAATTACCGACCAAATAAACAATAAGACCTGGGATGATTCGGTTTCCTTAAAATTTAATAAGGAAAATGTAGCATTTCAAATAAAGTCTAATAGCGCCGGAAAACACAACAAGATAGTCTTTTGAATACCTGGGCACCGCAACAGAGGCTGAATATGAACCCCCAGAGTAGCTGCCGGTTGTTTTGAAAGCATAAGCCTTTCCCGTTGGAACTATTATTATACCAGATACGGCACTATTAGACTTTATTTGAAATGCTACATTTTCCTTATTAAATTTTAAGGAAACCGAATCATCCCAGGTCTTATTGTTTATTTGGTCGGTAATTGTAACACTTATTTTTTTATATTCATAAAAATCAGAAATTGATGAACACTTAATTATAATAGGTATTGTTTTTGATTTTCCAGGTTCAATCGTTCCCAGTATTAAAGAAGATGGTTGAGACACAATTGTAATTCCGGCATCAAATGTAAGATCAAATGTTGCTGCAAGACAATCAGTACTCCCCGTATTAGTGACCTTGATGCTAAAGGAATATTCGGTATTATTAGCATATAGACGCAATAAATCAGAACCGGATGTGATTGAAGTCTTGAAATTTACACCACTTGTAATAGTCACGGTTCCCACATCTTCTCCGTTTGTATTTGGCGTTACGGTTGTTGTTTCTCCACCTACGGTCACTTCGTATTCATCCCCGGGGATGATACCGTCAGCCGTAAAATTTCCATCTCCATCGGTAGTTGAAGTTGTTGAATTTGCCTTGTCATTTAAGTCTTCAATGACCACCTTGATAAAACCCTTACCACCTGCAACAGCGCGGGATATAGAACGTGCATCGTCATCATAGCCTACAATTTTTCCTCTGAAACTTCCATTTGGAATACGTGAAGCATAAAGATAATACTTTTTGCCATTATCTGTTACCTCTATTACATTGTTCGATTGGCGTGATAGGGTTATATTCGAGGAAGTTGAACCGCGTAAATAATTGCTGGTAATATACCATTCGGCGCCAGTGTCCATGCGTATCCATTCGCCCCAAAGAGTTTTAGGGTATTTATACACCTCATTAAGCTCGCCAGAAGCAGGATCGGCACACCCAACAAGTAAAAAGCAAATAGATACAAACGGTAATACGGTACGAATAATATTGTTTTTCGAATTCATGCTTATCTCTCCTTGAAAGTAACTTTTGAACCACCTACGACTGAAAATATTTTGCCATTATCATTTTGATTTGAAGCAGT
>BNVD01000266.1 GCA_025997835.1 Spirochaetia bacterium | reverse complement strand
GTTACTCCTGACCAATTTTTACTTGGCTGATGGAAAGGCCATTCCCCAGCCTTTTGTCGGCAGGGGGTGACATTTTCCCTCGAGAATTTAGAGCCTTGGGGGGTGACATTTTCGCCGGTTATTGACATTCAACGCTATGCGTGCATTTATGCGCGCCACAGTCGTACAAGCTCGATCACCAGCTTGCAGGCGGCGGTCATTTCGGACACGGAAAGCCACTCGATACGGCTGTGGAAGTTGTGCCCGCCGGTAAAGATGTTTGGGGTGGGGATGCCCAATTCCGTAAGCCGGGAACCGTCGGTGCCACCCCGGATGGGCTTAAGTTTGAAAGCAACCCCTACGTTGGCGGCGGCGGTTTTCAGCTTCTCCAGCACTTCGGGCCGCTCCTCGATTTTTTCCCTCATGTTGAGATATTGCCGCTTCGCGTTGACCGTAACCTTCCCGCCGGGGAATTGGGCTTCCACCGCAGCGGCGAACCGCTCCAGCGCCGCCACCCGCCGCAAGACACCATCATGGTCAAAATCCCGGAGTATGAGTTCGGCGGAGGCCGTCTCGTGGTTTCCTTCTATAGACATAAGGCAATAGTAGCCGTAATAGCCATCGGTGGCCTCCGGGCTTTCCGGCCGGGGGAGCATGGCTGCGAAGGAGGACGCCATAAGCGCCGCATTTACCAGTATGCCACGGGCCGTACCGGGATGTATCACCTTCCCCGTAAACTGCACCTCCACCCCGTAAGCGTTGAAGCACTCAATCTCAAGCTCCCCCATGGGGCCGCCGTCCAGGGTGTAACAGGCCACAGCCTTGAGCGTATCCAGCGGCAATTCCGGGAGCCCCGCGCCGGTTTCCTCGTCGGGGGTAAAGATGATCTCCACCGGGCCGTGTTCGATTTCGGGATGGGCCAGCAGATACTCCACCGCCCCCATAATCTCGGCGATCCCCGCCTTGTCGTCCGCCCCAAGGAGGGTAGTACCATCAGTATGAATAATGTCCCCGCCCTGTTGGGCCGCCAAATCCGGCTCGGCGGCAGGGTCCAGCGCAAGGCCATCGGCAAGCTCGATCCGTTTGCCGTTGTAGTTCTTTACCAGTTGGGGATGTACGTCCTTACCGGGAGCATCGCTTGAGGTATCAAGATGGGCCAAAAGCCCAATCGTGGGTGCGATGGGACCTTCAGTCCCACCCCGGCCCGGCGTGGCGGGAAGCCGGGCTATCACATAGCAATGGTCCGTTAAGGTTACGTCCGCAAGGCCCAGGCCCCGGAGTTCTTCGGCTAGCAGTTTGGCCAAGTCCCATTGGCCGGGCGTGGAAGGGGTCGCCTGCGGGTGACGGTCGCTGGTGGTCCAGATACGGACATAGTTCAGGAAACGGGGCACCAGATAAGCGGTGAGGGCGGCATCGTCAATGGGCAACATAGGGTAAAGTATGAACAAAATTGGTATAAGCGTAAAGGATAGCGTTTCTCGATGGATTTGCGCCCGAATTTACAGCTAAAGCCTCAAATTACACCTTTTATGGTTTTAGTTACCGGCAGGGGCCTTTTGGGGGCGGTCCGGTTGCTCCAGCACACAGTCCTGCCCGGTATCGTCCAGCTTTTTGAATAATTCGATAATTTGCCGTAGCTTGCGGTCCTCAATTTTGGCGAACATATCCTGGCCCCCGTTTTAAGCCATTCCTCACTGGCCCCGTACGTCATGGAAATAAGTTTGATAAGGCGGTCATTCACAGGCTGATTTCCTAACTCCATATTGCCTTGATAGGTCTTGCTGAGTTTAATCCCTTTGGCAAATTTTTTTGTGAAAGACCCAGGGCTTTACGTATCTGAAGAATTCGTTGGTTCTTCCCATGGTCAATCGTATCCAAAAAAACCGTCCTTACCTGAAAGTATAATAGCAAATATCGATGTTAAGTAAAAAACCGTAAGAGCGTAATTCGATTTTTCCGGATTGCGCTCTTTTTGAAAGTGTCATACATCCATAAAAAATTATATCCAAAAAATCGTAGTTCGAAAACCAGTGCTACTGCGGCGTAGCACATAACGTATGTTAGGCGACATACCCTGTCAATAACCGGCGAAAATGTCACCCCCCAAGGCTCTAAATTCTCGAGGGAAAATGTCACCCCCTGCCGACAAAAGGCTGGGGAATGGCCTTTCCATCAGCCAAGTAAAAATTGGTCAGGAGTA
>BNVD01000265.1 GCA_025997835.1 Spirochaetia bacterium | reverse complement strand
TGAATAGGTACCCGTAACGTAGCCAACCATCCGACTCTTCGTCTTGTCGACCGGAATGCTCAGCTGGCCATCGGTACCAAGGGTCGCTCCGACTGATGCCGTCACAGTCCCGCCTCCGGCGCTCTCGCCGTTCTCCTGTAAATAGGTGATCTTTGCGGATGCCGCCGTGTCCGTGGTGTCAAATACATCCACCCCGCCGAGTTTGAGATCGTCGGTCACTGTTTTGACCTCCCATACGGATTTGTAGGGCTTGGTGTTCTCCAGTGTCAGCGTATAGGTGACGACATCGCCGATCTTTGTGTTCAGACGATTGCCGTCTGAGGCCGCGGTTTTATTGACATGACTCTTTGTAAACGTCTTTGTCGGACTTAGCTGCTCAACAGGCGTATTCGTTGTCGACGATTTGCTGTTCGCCACCGCGGTATTCGTGATCGGCTTGCCGGACGCCGATCCGTCAATAACGGCTTTAAAGGTGATCGTCACCTGCTCGTCGTTTTGGATATCACCGACGTTGATGTTCAAGGTGCGACCATCCGGGCCATCAAACCAATAGTCGCCCTCGTTTGAGCCTGTGCCGGGTTGCAGCGTAATCACGATTACTGATGGATATATCCCACTCTTCTTGACCGCAGTAAGCGTCCCGACAAGACCCGAAATGTCAAGTTCCGCCGCGAGCTCGTCCGTGATTACAACATCTTTCCATATGGACGCGGGTTTCACGGTCGATAAGGATGTTCCGGTCAAAGGGATCGTAAAGACGGTTGAAAACCTCACTTCAAGCGACGGTAAGACACGTGTCGGTGACAAACTGCGCTATACAATTGCCGTGTCCAATAAGGCGACCGCGAATTCGCTGTGGACCCCCGTGATCGTGACCGATGAACTGAGTGAACATTTCGATATCTCGGAGACGCTGAATTCACTCAAGGTCAACGGCGCCACAGCTACCAACGCCGGGGCGACCGCAGGCTTTGGCAGCGGTGCAGACCTGCGCAAACTCACAGTCGATCTCGACAGCATCGCCAACGGTATCACAAAGACGATCACTTTCGATGTCGTCGTTTTGGGCAGTGCTTCCGGAGAAACAATCGACAATACGGCGATGGTTGACGGGAATCCCACGAATCCGACAGGTCCCGGAACAGTTAATGAAGAGGCGCCGATCAAAGAAGCGCACAAGACGCATACTGTCACAGCCGTAGCTCCGGCAGTGCCCGGTCATGACCCCGGTAAGCTTTACGTCGGCGATACGGTACACTATAAAATCGAACTTGAAAACACCAACCCGAATAAATCGGTCTGGCAGATCGGCAGTATCATTGACGATCTGGATTTCGGCGGAGCTTTTGATACGCCGACAAACATCACCCTTACCTACAGCAAGCAAAACGGTGCCTGTATCCGGTCCTGTGCCGAAATACGTGATTTTCGCAGAGGCAAGCGTCCCTGAGGTATCAAAGACATTCGCGCCGCTAAGTCCAAGGCTCAGATCGTCCGTGACCTCACCGATATTCCACACGGATTGCGCTGTTTGCGTATTCTCAAGCGTCAGTGTGTAGCTGATGGTATCGCCCACGTAAACCTTGCCGCTTGTGCGCGGTGCGCCTACAGAGATTCCTGTTTCTTTAGCGGATCCGGCGATCACCGTATGCTCCTTGGTAAATCTCTTGACGGGATCGCTATCACTGATGCTTCCGGGCCCGCCCGTTTCCGGCGTCTCTTTACCATCTGCAATCGCTTTATTTGTGATGATCTGACCCGCGGCGCTTGGCGCAATAATCGTGTCAAACTCTATCGTTTTGGTCACACCATTCGCGATATCGCCAAGACCGACAATCAAAGTGCTTGCCGTATCACTTGACGTATATCCCGGTGTGGCGGGATTTGAACCCAATCCTGCCGTAAAGGGCGACGACACCGTCTGGTTATCGATACGCAGTGAGTTCAGTGTACCCGTAATATCGAGGAAGGTACTCAGGTTATCTTTGACAAAGACATCCGGCCAAACCGATGTGCCTTTGGCGTCGTTTTTCACGGTGATCGTATAGTGCAAACGATCGCCTACTTTGTTCTCTGTCCGACCCGCAGCCTTTGCTGTTTCGTTCTCGACATTCTTTGTAATGACCTTGATGACATCGGCTTTCTGAACCGTGATACCGCCATCGGTTTCGTCAAGGATGCGTGTACC
>BNVD01000264.1 GCA_025997835.1 Spirochaetia bacterium | reverse complement strand
ACCGATGGATCCCTGGGGCCGGGTAAATTCAGGCCCGGCAGATCCGATGGAAGCGTCCTGTATCTCCAGGTCGCCTATCCCGGCCAACAGCTTAACCAGCCCGGCGTTATCCAGCAGAAAGGCGGTTCGTTCCGGCGCACTGCCCCCGGAGAGCCGCACCAGCACGCGGACCTTCTTGTCCGGGGTGATGGTACATTCACTGCGAAGGGTCCGCACACGGGTAAAGTTGGAAGAAGCCCTGAAACGGACAGAAAAACTTGGGGCCTATATCCGCGATTTGGTGTCGCCGTAAAATGATGAAAGGAGCTTGAACGTATGACAACCGAAGAGATGCTTCGCCTTAAAGGAACCCATCTTGCGCCGTATATGCAGCTTGCAACCGCCCTAATCGGCAAGGTCAGGAACGGCGGGGGCAATATGTTCCGGCATCAGCTTGACACTATGGCAACGCTGGTCGATTACGGCTATATCGATTCGGTGCTCCTCAAGGCATCAATAATCCACGACCTTATCGAGGATGTCCCGGATTTCAATCACAACCTCATCCTCTCGATAGATTATGAAAGTTCCGCAGTCTACGAGCTTGTTCTGGAAGTAACCCGCTTCCCCGAGGAGACCAAGGGCGAATTCCTCACCCGGATCCACGAAAGCGGTTCCCGGTACGCAAAAATCCTCAAAGTGGCGGACCGTATCTCCAACATGATTTCTCTGGGCTATGTAAACGACACCAAATTCATCAAACGCTACACCGAAGAAACGGTGAAGTACATATTCCCCATCGCCGGCGAAGTAGACAGGTCCATGCTCGCCGAGTTGGAATCTTTGGTAGCTACCCGCCGCAGCTTCTTGGCGCTGCTGGAGAAGTAAGCTAACAACTGTCTGCGGTAAAGCCGATACTAGAGGTATGAGGAACATGATGCGAATTTTGGGGAAACAAGGCTTCCGGTACCCCCTTATTCTGATTTTTGCGCTGGCCGTCCTTCCTCCGGCCGGCCTTTGGTCGCAGACGGGAGTACCGGCGGGCGGAACCGGCGATGTTGCGGCAACTGCGGCAAGGCCTCCGCCCGGTGACGCAAGCGCAGCCGGTGCGGTGGCATTACCCCGCAGTTTTCGGGGACTCAGTTTGGGGATGGAGCTTGATGAACTCAAAACGGCGCTGACAGAGGACCAGATGTTGTTTCAGTTCCGGGGGGACCGGGATGTATCGTTTCTGCCCAAGCGGGAAGAAAGTTTGATTGAGACCACGGGACTTTCCTTTATACGCCGGGCCTTTTTCCAGCTTAGGGAGGGGCGGCTCTTCATCATGGCCTTTAATCTGGATCCCCGCCTGGTAGATCACTATTCGGTATACACCTCCTTTGTGAAGAAATACGGCGAACCGGCAATTCTGACTCCCCAGGAGGCGGTTTGGGAATCCGGCGAGGTCCGTCTCGCCCTTGAGCGGCCCCTCACGGTGAAGTATATTGACTTGCAGGTCTTTAACGGGATTATCGCCGAGTCGGAGACCCTAAAATCGACGGAGCTGGAGTTGCGGGAGCGTTTTCTGAATGATTTTTAATAGTGGTGCGGAACGGGGCGGTACCGGACGGGTTCAGGCACTGTGTCTCTGTCTGCTGGTTTTAGCCGTAAGCTGTAATGCCCAGGGGAACAAGCCGAAGCTTGAAAGCCGGGACTTCGTTTTGGAACGGGCCGGTGACGGTACGGCGATAACGATACGGGCAGAAATCGCCCGCACCGATGATGAGCGCGCTTACGGGCTGATGAACCGGAAAAATCTACCCGACGGGGAGGGGATGCTCTTTGTCTTTATAAATGACGAAATCCGTTCCTTCTGGATGAAAAACACCCTTATCCCCCTGTCCATCGCCTACATCGGCTACAACGGCCTCATCCACGAAATCCGGGACATGCAGCCCCGGGACTTGCGGGCCATTACTTCCCACCGTTCCGCCCTGTGCCTTTTTCCATCGTATACAAAATAAAAAAGTTTGCCAAACGCCAATGGTTGTGTGATAGTAACGCTGTCCCTACAAATCCCCAAGAATAAGCCGGTCCCCCGCCTTAATCCCCACCCGGCCAAACCAGCCCTGGGGGACCTCCAATGCGTACCGGGCGGAACGGTGGGAAGTAATGGCCCGCAAGTCCCGGGGCTGCATGTCCCGGATTTCGTGGATGAGGCCGTTGTAGCCGATGTAGGCGATGGACAGGG
>BNVD01000263.1 GCA_025997835.1 Spirochaetia bacterium | reverse complement strand
GTCAAGACTGTCCTCCGAGTGGCCGCCCGCTCCGCAGGCCCAGGAAACTGCGGACATACTGATCCGAGGGGGAATAGAGGGGATTTGGAACTTTACCAACGTCAAACTCAAGGTCCCGGAAACCGTGGCGGTCCAAAAAGAAGACCTCTCCTCCGGTTACGCCATGCTCTGCGTGATGCTGAACGCCGGGCGGGAATCCTGATATGGATATGTCGCAATAAACCGCTATGCCGCAGCCCCAAAATGATGAAAAAACCGCCGCCCAGGCGGAAATGCTCCATAACCGGCTCCAAAAACGGTACCGGCACCTTAAAAAATGGGCCAAGCGGACCGGAACGGAGGCGTTCCGCCTCTACGACCGGGACATCCCGGAAATCCCCCTGGTACTCGACCTTTACGGGGATGCGGTATCGGGGGCCCTTTACAAACGCCCCTACGAAAAGGCGGAAGCCGAAGAAAAACGCTGGCTTGCCGCCATGCAAGAAGCGGTTTCCCAGGCCCTGGACATTCCGCTAGACCGCATCATCCTCAAGGAACGGGGCCGCCAGCGGGGAAGCGCTCAATACGGCAAGGTACCCGCGCCCTCTATCCCGGCCCCGGCGCAGGCCCTTATCCGGGATGTCCGCGAGGGGGGCCTTAGCTTCCGGGTGAACCTCTCGGATTACCTTGATACGGGCCTCTTCCCGGACCGGCGGCTCATGCGGGCCATGGTCCGGGAAGCGGCGGCGGATAAGCGGGTCCTCAACCTCTTCTGTTATACCGCCTCTTTTTCGGTTTACGCCGCAGCAGGAGGCGCCCGTACCATCGACTCGGTGGATATGTCCCAGACCTACCTCGATTGGGCGCTCCTCAATTTTGAGCTTAACGGCTTTACCGCGAACTCCGCCGCCAAAAAAATCCACCCACGGGAACTCACCGCCGGGACGGCCACCCTTCCCCCCTACCGCTTTATCCCCGCCGACATACTCCGCTTCCTCCCGGAAGCCAAAAGAGCGGCCCTCACCTGGGATATGATCATCCTTGACCCGCCAACCTTTTCCAATTCCAAAAAAATGGATACCACACTGGACATCAACCGGGACTACGAGGCCCTTATCTCCCAATGTTTAGCGCTCCTTAGTCCCGGCGGCGCCCTCTGGTTTAGTACCAACGCCCGGCATTTCCGGCTGGATGCCAACGCGTTTCCCGGTGTCCGTATACAAGATCTGGGGCCGGAGCTAAGCGATGAAGATTTTAAGGGGCGGAAGATACCCGCCTGTTATGTGTTTTTTTCTAACTGATGATCAGAATTTTCAGTGCAATTATGCCTGAAATTTGTTTAAAAACCGTAGGAAAAGACCAAGAATTGTGGGAAAAGACAATAAATTGAGGAAAAGGCCCCTTGACAAAAAAAACATTTCTTATTACTGTTAAATTAATCTCACAGGAGGAATGTTATGAGAAAAATGATTTTAGTGTTTATTGCGGTCTTTTCGTTGTTGGGATTAGACGCATGCAAAGCAAAAGACAAGGTTATTGATGCCGCCCACAATTCACGGAACAGTGTGAATTGGGATGGTGTTTATAGGGGCGTAATACCGGCGGCGGATGGACCGGGGATCAATGTTGAGATAACGTTGGGCCTTGACGGGACGTATAGTATAAGTTACCAATACATCGACCGGGGCGATGAGGTCTTTACCGCTTCGGGAACCTTTCAGTGGAATGATGCCGGAAGCGCCATTGTACTGGATGTCACGGATATGCCCCCGCACTATCAAGTCGGCGAAAACATCCTGATCCAATTGGACATGGCCGGGGAAAAGATCACCGGCGATCTTGCCGATAACTATATCCTGACGAAAGTCCTTGAGTAAAAAAACGGGTGACCGACTTGGCATCAAGTAGACAAGAGATTTACCGCTAAAGCCGTAATTTCAGAACATTTTTACGAAGAATTGATAGACTTGTCCGGTAGCTAATCGAGTTGCCGGACAAGTCTATCAAATACACGCGCATCCACATCTCAAAAGCCCCCAAACACCATCTTCCTTTTTTAATAATTTTCCGGTATCATAGGGCCAATTCTTACGTTAAAAAGGAACGTACTATGATCTTTAACCCCGAAGACGAATGTATGGACGCCGGAGGGCGGAAAAAGCTCCAGCTTGCCAACCTCAAGAATCTGGTGGAAAAGCTCTATACCACGGTGCCCTTCTACCGGAAAAAGATGGACGCGC
>BNVD01000262.1 GCA_025997835.1 Spirochaetia bacterium | reverse complement strand
AACCCAGGAAGCGGCCAGACAATCACCATAGCCGCTGCCGCCTTTGCCACACAGAACCTGGGGGTCGCGGCTACGGTAGTTGCGAGCGGCAAGACGTGGCAGGTTAGCACCTTTGCCGGAAACGGTACACCAACCGTTCTCGGCGGCGTGGGTATAGCGGCAGGGATCGCCATGCCGCACGGTCTCGCACTGTATAACGGGAAGCTCTATTTTGCGTCCAGCACCTATATTTTCGTAATGGATCTTACCACCCAACAAGTGGACATCTTTGCCGGAGGCGCGGCCATCGGTAATCGAGACGGCAGTGGCACAAATGCAAGATTCGCTAGGCCTTATGGCGTCGCAGCAGACGGCATTGGGAACCTCTATGTTACGGAGAACGGGTTCGGTAGCTACGGCAACTCTATTCGCAAAATAAATATTGCCACCCAATACGTGAGCACCTTTATCAGCGGCGGGCAAGGCCATGTCGACGGCCCGGCCAATGTGGCAAAGTTCGACGATCCTAGAGATATCGCAGTGTACGATGGGAAGCTCTATGTTGCGGATAGCCGGAACAACTGTATTCGCGTAATAGATATTGGCACCGGAGTAGTGGACACCTTGGCCGGAAGCCTTACAGGTTCATCAGGCACTGCCAACGGCACGGGTACAGCGGCACGGTTCAACTTTCCTGACAGCGTCGCAGCGGACGGCATTGGGAACCTCTATGTTACGGACCACAGCAACGACAGTATTCGCAAAATAGATATTGCCACCAAATACGTGAGCACCGTTGCCGGCGGGTTCAACCGACCTTACGGTATCGCAGTGTACAGCGGGAGCCTCTATGTTACGAGCTACGGGCACGTGGTTTACAAAATAGATATTGGCACCGGAGCAAAGACCACCATTGCCGGAACCGGTACACTGGGCTATGTCGACGGCAGGGGCACAGTGGCACGGTTCAACGCTCCTTATCGTGTGACAATTGACGCCACCGGGAATCTCTATGTTGCGGATGAAGTCAACTTCCGTATTCGCAAGATAACGCCGCCGTAGGGGGGGGCAATCCAAAGTATGAGGAGCAGAGTTGAAAACGGATACCAAAAAAACGTAACCAGGGCGCACACTGCGGTTTCTAAAGAAACCGCGCATTTTGACGCATACAGGGGATTTTTCTTGTGCTACGTTGTGCTGATTTTTTTGATCCACACATTGATGTGCCGGTTTTAACGGGGCTTGGCCGCTAAAAAATATGGGGCTCCCCATGTTTTTTAGCGGCCAGGACCCCTGTTACCATTAGCGGGTATCCGTTTTCACCTTTTCTGGCCATTGAACCGTGGGCTGGGGGGGGGGGGGCGCTGATTGCCGGGAAGGGCGGTTTTGTGGTATACTATAACCCATGGGCGAAGATCGCATAAATTGGCACAGCGCTTTCTACGATGCAATACGCCTCGAACTGGAAGACTACCTGGACATACTCAGCTTTGAGTTTGAGCATCAGCTTAACACCGATCCCTTAATCATCGACGCGCTCATTCTAAAGAAGAAAAAACAGGTAGTTATAGAAAAGAACATAGCCGCAATTTTTAGAACGACCAATATAGTGGAATTTAAAAGCCCCGAAGCCTATTTATCCATAAGCGATTTCCATAAGGCCATAGCCTACACGCATCTGTATTGCGCCACGGAAAAAAGCGCAGGTCTTACCGATATCACGCTTACTTTTGTTCTGACCCGCAATCCCCGTGAAGTGTTACGGCATATTGGAAATGAGTGCAAGTACCCCGTCACGCATCGGATCATATAAGGTCCTATTTAAATGTCATACTAAAGGCAAACTATGATGCAATGGAGGCAATGAAGATGAACGAAACAAGAAAGTTTTATGAAGCGCTGGAACGGATGGGAGTAGCCGCCGAGTTTGAAGCGCGCGGTATCGAGAAAGGCCGCGAAGAAGGTATCGCAAGAGGCATCGAGAAAGGCATCGAGAAAGGGTTTCGGCTTACGGCAACGAATCTTAAAAAGACCGGGATGCCGCTTAAACAGATTGCCGATGTAACCGGCTTGCCGGTAGCCGAACTGGAAGGGCTGTAATTTTTTGCCCGTAAGGTACGTGATGCCTCATCGTAAATTCTAACCCTAGCGTATGGATGCCTCACTATAAAAATCTAACCCTACGAAGCCTTAGTCACGACAGATGAGGGGCTGACAGTCCCGCTTGTCTGCTGAGTATGAA
>BNVD01000261.1 GCA_025997835.1 Spirochaetia bacterium | reverse complement strand
GAACCTTCTACTACTTCGTGGTGATACTCAACACGAACAACGGTGTTACCGGTGCAAAGGTTGCGTCGGCAGTCAGTCAAGTCGCCACGATAACGGTCAGGGCGCCGGTGATCAACGCCGCAGCGCCGGTTATCAACCCGCACCCTGCGGGCGCAGCCTATTACCAGGGCGCTACCGCCGCGGCCCTTACGGTAGGGGCAAGCGTAAGCGATGGCGGAACCCTCTCGTACCAGTGGTATAGCACTACGAATTACAGCAATTACAGCAATTCCAGCGCTAACCCCATTAACGGGGCAAACGATATACGCTATACGCCATCCACCGCCGCAACGGGAACCGTCTACTACTGGGTGGTGGTAATCAACACGAAGAGCGGGGTCAACGGTAACCCGGTCGCACAGACACGGAGCAACGCTGCGGCGGTAGGGGTCAGTGTACCGGGCAACGACGCCGCGCCCCCGGTTATCATGACCGAGCCTACAGGCGGGACCTACCCCCTGGGGACCCCCGCCGCGCCTCTTAGGGTAACGGCAACCAGCGTGGATATCGGCAACGGCGGGAGCCTCTCGTATCAGTGGTGGAGCAATGATAAGGACTCCCTTGCCGGCGGTCAACCCATTAATGGGGCAACCAGCCCAAACTACCAACCCCCCACCAACGTGATGGGAACCGTCTGCTACAATGCCGTTAGGGTAAGAGAACCCTGCCGATCGGCCAAAGCCGTCTGCCAGCCCGAGGCCATAGTATCCGGCAAAGGTGTCCACTTGTTGGGTGGTAAGATCTATTACGCGAACGCAGTGCAGGTCCACAACATAGAGCTTCCCGTCGTACAGTACGGCAGCATGCGGCTTGGCGAACCCTGCCGCCAAACCCGCGGCGTCGACAAAGTGGTTTCTACCGTCTCCGGCAAAGGTGCTAACCTGCCACGTCTTGCCGCTCGCAACTACCGTAGCCGCGACCCCCAGGTTCTGTGTGGCAAAGGCGGCAGCGGCTATGGTGATTGTCTGGTTGCTTCCTGGGTTATCCACAAATCTCACGTTGCTAATGGTAACCACCGTGGGGCTGCCAACGGTCACTACGCCGCCCGTCAGGGTTGTAAATCCGGGTGTTCCCGACGTGGTGATGGAGAAGTGCGACAGGAGCGGGGATCCGATAAAGGTGCCGTCGGTCAGCGTAATGGTCAGCGTGTGGTTGTCGACTACGGAATTGAATGGCGCCGATGTAACGGGTTTTGTCGTGATCTCTATTTTCGCGGTGTTGCTGGGTACCATTGTGACCGGGCCACTCATAGCGGCGGCGTTTGTGTTGGTTACCTCCACATAGTAGTAGCGGGTTTCCGCAGGATCGGTGAGGGGCGTGCAGGTTGGGCTGTCTCCCCCGATGGGCGCGCCGCCGGAATTCGTGTCACTAGAAGACCAAAACCACTGATACGAGATAGTTCCGCCATCGCTTACGGTTGCCGGAGATACCGTAAGGTTAGCTGGCGTAGTAGTGCCCAGGGGGTAGCTTGCGTCCTGGGGCTGGGGGAAACTGGGGGCTGCGGCATGGCCCACCTCATATACGACTATCATCGCGGAACGGCTGGTTGCCGTTGCGGTCTTTATGCCGCTAACGTTGATGTTCCGGTTTTCCACCACCACCCAGTAATAGAAGGTTCCCACGGTATCGGTGAGGGGCGGGCAGAGTGGGGAGGTTGATGCCGACTGATAGAGTGTGGCGGTGGAAAAGTCGTTAGTCGTACCTCTAAACCACTCATACCAGAGGATTCCGCCGTCGCTTACGGTTGCCGTTACCGTAAGGGCAGTTACCGGATCGTCCTTAACATAGTTTGCGCCCGTAGGGTCGCCGACAGTGGGGGTTTCGGCGTGGACGAGCGGAACGACCTCTATCGTCGCGATGGCGCTGGTTACCGTTGCGGTGCGGGTACCGTTAACGTTGTTGTTCCTGTTGGTCACCACCACGTAGTAGTAGTAGGTTCCCCGGGTATCGGTGGGGGGCCTATAGGTATCGGTGTTTTCCCCGTCGATTGCTACGCCAGGTGCGCCGCCGGTCGAACTGCGATACCACTGATACGAGAGCTCGCCACCGGTAGCGGCATCCGCAATAGTTGCCACTACCGTAAGGGTTGCCGGCATGTCCTGGCCATAGGTTGCGCTCGCGGGCTCGGTGCCGATAACCGGGATTGCGGCGTGGAAGAGCGTCGTGACCGCCACGGTGGCGCTGTTTACCGTTAC
>BNVD01000260.1 GCA_025997835.1 Spirochaetia bacterium | reverse complement strand
TTGGAGGCCTATGCCGACGAAAAGAGCAATGCGGTTAAGGATTATGGGATTGATCTGGATGTTAAACAGCAGGCCGCCAAGGAATTGCTCAACCGTTTGGCGCAGACTCAGGACGATTTAAACGGAAAGGCCGAGGCGATCGCCAAGCTCGATGAACGGATTTCTGGCTACGATGTTTCTCTGGAAGAATTGGTCCGTATGACAAGCCGGGCTCAGGAGAATCTGAACCGGGTGCGGGATGAATCGGCCTTTGTGGAGACTGCGGTCAAGCGGATTACCCAGGCAGAGGCCAAGCTTAAGGATGTGGAACAGGAACTGCAGGATATGCAGAGCCGGTTTGAGCGGGAAAGCGCCGGGGCGCTGGAACAGGCAAGCGAATCGATGCTGGCCGGGGTGCGGTCTGCGGTTTCGGATTTGCAGGCCACGGCGGAAACCATTGAGCGGAAGGTTGAGGACCACCGGGAAGCGGTGGACAAGGCAGAAAAACAGCGGGCGGAAACCCTGGAACGGGATTTGGGTACCATCAATGCCGCCCTGGAGCGGGCCTTGGCCCAGGCCGGGGAACGGGCGGACAAGTTTGAGGATGAGGCGCTGGTCAAATTCCGGGAACAGGCTCTGGAGCGGGTTCGGATCTTCCACGAGAAGGTGGAAGAACGGCTTAAGGGCTTTCAGGAGGCCGCAAAGGGCCAGGTGGTTGAGGTTCAGGGCATCCTCAAGGAACTGAAGGACAGCTGGCAAGCGGAACAGGCGGAACATACGGAACTGGAGGCCCAGGCGAAGGCCTCACGGGATGCGATAAAGCAGGAAATCGCCGAATTCGATGCCCGTTTCCGGGAACAGCGTGAACGGACGCGGCGGGAAGCCGAGGAAGACACCCTCCGCAATGAGGAGCGCCGGACGGCTCTGGAAGCGGCCCTTACCGAAGGGGCCATCCGCAGTCAGGAGCAGATCGCCGCGCTGGAAGCGGTGGCCGCCGAAGCCGTCCGCCGGGTGGGCGATGAGGCATCCCGCCGGGACGAAGCCATCGCCGCCCAGTCTGCCGAGCGGGAGCGGGCCATTTCCACCCGGGCCGCCGAACAGGAACGGCTTTTCACCGAGTCCGCTACGGCTATGGAAGACCGGATTCAGCAGATAGAAGGGCAGATCAACAGTACGGTATCGGGGCTGGAGGGACTGCTTGCGGGTACCCTTGCGGAGGCTGAGGCAAAGGCCCAGGCGCTGGCGGGCGATGAGCTTGAGCGCTGGCGGATCACCGCGAAGGAGCGCTTTGCCCAGTGGCAGGCGGCAGTTACCGCAGAAGAAGCGCGGACCGGAGAACTTGTCACGAACTGGAAGTCCGCCGCGGACAGGTATTTGGAACAATGGCGCCAGTCCCTTTCCGCAGAAGATGCCAAAGCCCGGCAGCTTTTCGCCGAGCGGGACGCGGCTATTACCGAAGGGTCCGCCGCTCTGGAAGAACGGGTCAAGGCCATTCAGGAAGAAATCGCCGGCAGCGCCGCCGCTATAGAACGCACCCTCGCAGAAGCTATGGAAGCGGCCCAGACCAAAGCCCAAACCATGGCGGGCGACGAGCTTAAAGCGTGGCAAGAGGCCATCGCCGCCATAGAAGCGCGTGGTTCAAGCATCAAGAACGAGATTACCGACAGCGCCGCCGCTATAGAGCGAACCCTCGCGGAAGCTATGGAAGCGGCCCAGACCAAAGCCCAAACCATGGCGGGAGACGAGCTTAAACAGTGGCAGGAGGCCATCGCCGCCATAGAAGCGCGTGCTTCAAGCATCAAGAACGAGATTACCGACAGCGCCGCCGTGATAGAACGCACTCTCGCGGAAGCTATGGACGCGGCACAGACCAAGGCGCAAACCATGGCGGGGGCGGAGCTTGAACAGTGGCAAGAGGCCATCGCCGCTGCGGAGGCGCAGGGTTCAAGTATTAAATACGATATTGCTAACAGCGCCGCCGCTATAGAACGCACCCTCGCAGAAGCTATGGACGCGGCACAGACCAAAGCCCAAACCATGGCGGGGGCGGAGCTTGAACAGTGGCAAGAGGCCATCGCCGCAGTAGAAGCGCGTGCTTCAAGCATCAAGAACGAAATTACCGACAGCGCCGCCGCTATAGAGCGAACCCTCGCGGAAGCTATGGAAGCGGCCCAGACCAAAGCCCAAACCATGGCGGGCGACGAGCTTAAACAGTGGCAGGAGGCCATCGCCGCCATAGAAGCGCGTGCTTCAGGCATCAAGAACGAG
>BNVD01000259.1 GCA_025997835.1 Spirochaetia bacterium | reverse complement strand
CGATAGGGACGGTACCTTCAGTTGCGCCCCGCACCGTTGCCACCGACGGGTTGCTCGACGCCCAGTAGACCGTACGGAGCGTCGCGTCCGTAGGCGACACCACAGCGATCAGGGTCTCAGAGTCCTGTCCGTTGAACACCAGGATGCTCGTACCCCCCATATAATGTATCCCCGTGGCGGGTTTGTCCCTCCCCATCGCCGGCGGCTGCACCACAATGGTATTCTCCCCGGGCAGCGGAATGCTCGACATAAACGCCGTCGAGCAACCCGCAAACACAAACGCCATGAGCATCGCCACTGAAACCGCAGCCAGGGTCAAATTTCGCTTTAATATCGTCATATTATACACTCCGCTAGTCTACACGAGTATCGGCTAAATACATCGATCATACGCCCCCCCCCCCCATACGGCCTGTACCTCAAGGCTTATTCTTTTCAAAGCGGAAGCGGGGTATTCGTAAGGTCATTGTACTCTCCGTCCGTTGGCAAATATCCCAGGTAATATTCATGCAAAAACCCCGCGCCGTTAGGGAGCTTGGTCTCAGCACCATCCCAGTCAATAGTAGTCGATGGGGACGACGGCGCGCTGATACTTTTCGACATGGCTTGATAGAGCGAATCAAGAGCACCTTCCGCCGGATAGAGGGGGGATGCCCGGATAGCGTCCATCATGGCTTGTATCTCAATCACGGTGCCCTCAAACGCCGTCCTCCGGGTGGAGAGGGCGTTCTGCCAGTCATCAGCATTGGCAGGGATACTCGCCGGCCAGTACCGGTTGAGTATGACGGGGCCCGGATCGTTGTTTATACTGTCATCATCTCTAACAGAATAGTTGCGGGGATCGCTATCTTTATAGTAGACCAGGGGATCGATTTCCTGAGTAAACGCTTGCCATTCGTTCCAGGCATCGACCAGCTTCCCGGTAAGTTCGCTGTCGGTCAGAGCACCGTCTTGCCAGGTCAGGGAGATGCTGTACGTGCTCATGCTCGGATACATTGTATTTGGCCGCGTCACGTTGTAACTAAAAACCGGATAGCTGCGAACTACCTCAACCGGACAGAACCCCCGTGCGCCCCGGACCACAGTCCACACCTTTGCTACCCCGCCGCCGAGGGCCGTTACACGCCCGTTCTGGTCTACCGCCACCACGGAGGGGTTATCCGAATACCAGTACGGCGTGAGCAGATCCGGGTCGAAGGACTCGTCATAGGGGGGGGCGATAGTATAGCCCAGATCTGGATGCCTATTACCTGGGCCGGTGCTCTCGCCCGGTCTCAACTCAACGCGGAGGTACGTCGGATGGAGAGCCCGGTTTACAACTTCTACCGTACACTTGACGCGCGTATGGTCGTCCACATATGCGGTAACCAGTACCGGCACACTACCGGTCGATTTGATCCCCGTTACCTTCCCGTCCTGGTCCACCATCACAAGGCCGGGAAACGGCGACACCCAGACCGTATCCCCCGCCGGCAACGGCACGGTCATTCCGGCAAGGCTGATTTCGCCGGGTATGTCCCTGGTCTCGTCGACATACAGCGTTACCGTCATCGCCAACGGCACGGTTACCTCACAGTCCACCGTAACGCCCTCATACGTCGCATGGATGGTGGTCGTACCCACCCCGTTTCCCGTTACCTTCCCATCGCTGTCAACCCCGGCAATACTATCGTCTTCACTACTCCAGATGATCTTGCTCTTGTTCGCGTCCGCCACCGTGGTGTAGAGCGTTTTATGAGACTTTACCGGACTGGTCAGCTCGACCTCTACGGCGTCATTTTCGAGCCGCATGGGTACGTCTATCTTGTACATGGTCACCAGGGTCCCGCCGGAGTTCTCTACCAGCAGGAAGGTCGTCCCCGCGGATTTGGCGCTTGCCGTTACCCACGGTCCCGTGTCGATATTAAGATTGGCTACAACAGAATCGTCGTTGTGCCACTTGCTTCCCTGAGGCTGGTTCAGCACTTCGCTGGTGGGCGCGGGGGGTGTCGTCTGTTTGATTCCCAGGTACCCCGCCGGATACTGGATAGGAGCATTCAGGGTGACCGTTTGGCCTATAAACGTGTCCCATACCCGCACAACGCACTGGGTCGTAAGCGGGACGCCCCCATCGCCCGGGTACCGGGTCGTTACCGTAATCGTCGTCGTTCCGGCGGCAAGCCCCGTAACCGTCAGCTCCCCGGTGGCAGCGTCCATAACGTATGTGGCAACCGTGGGGTTGCTGTTGGCCCAGATCGCCTGTCCCACCGCGATCGACGCGGTAAGCGTTCTGGTCT
>BNVD01000258.1 GCA_025997835.1 Spirochaetia bacterium | reverse complement strand
TTTTAACCGCAAAGTCAAATCGAACCTTCGGTTCGCAGTCAAATAAGGAAGGAAAAAGATGCTGATTTGTGATAGATTCTTACTTTTTCGACTTCTTTGACTTTGCGGTTTATACTCTTTATTATGCTTTCTGTATTTGACAGAACACTAGTTTTGCTCGTAGCCACGCTGCGCGTGCCGAAGCCGCCGCGGACCCTCGCCCGTTCTAAAGAACGGCCGCCCTTTATTCGGTACTGTGGCTTTTATTGGGGTCCACGCCCGGTCATCTCAACGCCGGAACAAGCCCTGTTGGGCTTGCATTAGCCGGGCGACACCCGGCAGCGGCCTATACGCCTTGAACGACAAATACTTAAACGGGTGAATGTCCAGCGCGTTGGGGAACCAGCCGTCGATTTCTTCCATGTTTACGATGTTCAGGGCGGAACTGTGGGAGATGGGCAGCACGGTGCCCCGGTCAAGGAGCAGTTTTTCCGCATCCGCCAGGGTACGCCAGCGCTGTTCGCCATCTTCGGTCATGGATTTTTCCATCAGCGTCTCGTAGTCGCTGTCGTTGAGTCCGGCATCGTTCAGGTTGGAGTCCCGGCGCCACATCTGCAGAAAGGTATAGGGGTCGGCAAAGTCGCCGATCCAGGTGGAAAAGCCCACTTCGTAGTCGTTTCGTTTGAGGGATTGAAAATATTGACCGAAGGGGACCACTTCGATCTTGACGGGAACCCCAAGATCCTGCTTCCAGGCGGTGGCCATGATCTCTCCGATCCGGGCGGCTTCCTGAGAGGGGGTAAGGCGTATGACCAGTTCCGGGAGCCCTTTGCCGCCGCCGTAGCCCGCTTCGGCAAGGAGGGAACGGGCCTGCGCGATGTCCGTGGTTTCAAGGCCACCCACTTCCGGGTAGCCGGGAATGGGGTAGATCAGGGTGGTGGCGGGGAGGTAAATACCGTCCCGGATCTGGTCCCAGGGCAGGGCCAGGGTCAGGGCTTTCCGCACCCGGTGATCGTTCCAGGGGGTTTTGGCGGACCGGATAAAATAGTAATGGGTGGCGAAGATCGCGTTCACCATGATCCCGCTGCGGTCGGTAAGGGTATCAAAGTTGACCCCGCCGGAAACCCACCGGGCTTTCCCGGAGTTCCAGAAATCCGTGGCGGCATCCGCGTCCTGGGTATACCGGTAGGTCAGCTTGTTCAGGGACACACTGGCGGCATCCCAGTAATAGGTGTTCTTCGCCAGCGTAAGAACCCCCTCCCGGCGGTCTGCAATGTAAAAGGGGCCGTTGGAAACCGGCGGCGCGGCGGACCAGTTCCTGTTCTTCAGCATTGAAGAATGGATCGGACCGAAGGAATGGTGGCAGAGCATACTGGGAAAGAACGCCGCCGGGGCGTTGAGTTTGACGATCAGGGTCCGGTCGTCCGGGGCTTCGATACCCACCCGGCCGGCTCTGGTATTGATTCCCAGACGGTAGTCCCTGGCCCCGACGATAATGTCAAACAGGGATGAATAGGGGGATTCCCGCTTGGAGTCCAGCACCGAAAGCCAGGCGGCGCGGAAATTGCCGGCCGTAACCGGGTCACCGTTGGAATACCCGGCATTGGCACGGATGGTAAAGGTCCACTGTTTTTTATCCTCCGAAAGTTCCCAGCGCTGGGCCAGGGCGGGAACCGGTTCCATAGTAAGGGGATGATAGGAAAAAAGCCCTTCGTACAGGGCGGTATAGAGCTGGGCTTCGCTGGCCACATAGGACTTACGGAAGTCCAGTTCCGGCTCATCACTAAAAAAAACCGCCGTGAGTTCGTCCCGGTTGGTGACGCCCGGCCGGACTTCCGCAAAGGGGGGCTCGTCCGGGGCTGCGGTCAGGAACGTTCTGTTTTTTGGGGACGTACCGGTCTGCGATGATTGGGCCGAGCCGGGGTTGCCCGCGCAACTCCCCGCCGCGAGACAGCAGGCGAGGACCCAAGCCGGGAGTATCATCCGGTATATCAATTTCCCCATGAAACTCCCTCTAGCCCTTACTAGGATTGGCCGGTAATACCCAGACGTTTAAACTGATCTTCTTCTTCTTTTTGAGCGTTGTACTCATATTTTTTTTGGTTGGCCTTAACCATAGCATTTTTTATCACCGCCAGTTCCGGCTTAATGCCCTTGATCTTGTCCCGGTCCGCCCTGTCCACCGCCGCCTTGAAAAAATCATCCAGAGCGGTGAGGATTTTGTGCTGACCCTGGACATCCCGGATGTTTTTCTCCAAAAGGCTCAATAACTGGGCATCTTCCATCGCTTCCAGCTTGGCAACCGCCG
>BNVD01000257.1 GCA_025997835.1 Spirochaetia bacterium | reverse complement strand
TGGTATGCTTGTTCATAGCTTGTATTTCCTTATGGCATAATGATTTGTGGTGAATCCTTTATACCATTTTAAGGGTCAAAATACAAGCTATTTTATTGTTTTCTCATTTAAACCGGACAGCAGTGATGTTCAAAGAAAAGAACAGTGGCTCGTTTGCTATGTAAGGGATAGATTGTTGTTTTATATACGCCTGTGCTCTTAAACCATTCATTTATAACAACATAGTCATAACCATGTTGATATTTGATGAGCGCCAAGGCGACATTACAACCCTTTTGTTGCATTAAAGCCTGGACAGATGGGGATAAGTTTGGATTCGGGTCATATGTATTTATACTGTCATAATCAATGATATAACCCATTTTCTCGACCCAGGAAGATATATAACGATTATAAATGTCGTCAGCTATACCGCTATGGTATGCAACGGTGTCATAAAGCCAATAGCTGATAGTACGATTACCAACAATAGCAGACCCACTCTGTTCACGCCAGGATTCGGCAACCTGACCTTTTGTGAAACGTTGGCCATTAAGCGTCACAACCAGGGTATTAAACTCCCTGCCTGTCAATGGGGAGTCATCCGCGAAAACTGCGAGGGTCATAAGGAGCAACACCATACACAAAAATCTGTTTTTCATTTCAAGATCCCCTATTCAACCTTGACTATCTTGCCATTTTTAATATAAGCCAGCAGTGAAATTCCTGTTTCGTTTGTGAGAATGTCATATCCCTGCTCTTCATACCAATCACAAATGAACTGGCCTCTTTCTTCAGAGATAGTATTCCTATCGGCGTCATAAAACGCATCATCACGCTCTATATACGTAACTGCCGTAAGGCTTTTGGTTTCTGTCCTGTCTTCGGCTTCAATGTCTATCCTGTATATCGCATAGCCATGGTATACACACGTTTCGTAGCGGCCGTCATATCCTCGTACGTTTTGGGGCATATCCTTTATCTCGTATATATAGTACCAGTCTCCGATTTTGCTTTTTTGAAAAGAGGCTTGTCGCTCCGATGAATCAACAGCCTTAAGTCTTTGTCCTTCGCCGTTAAACTTATTAACCGCAGTTTTAACGAAGGCATTATCGTTAGTATTATGTATGTAATAGCCGTAGTAAGTATCGTATTCGTAATGTGCCTTCCCACTGCCACCATCAACCAAATGGAGACAGCCGTCATTATATTCGACAAAAGCGATAAGGGAAACCAACCTTGAGTCGCTTGTTTTATACCGGGTAGTAGTTTGTTTTGTTGCCGTATATCTAACGATCCTATCGGTGAAATAGAGTATTCTGTCATATTCTCCTTCCCCATCATATATTTCACCGGTATAACCAAAGTATTTTGTTAAAGTATTTTCAGATTTACCAACAAAATAGTTTCTACCTTGTTGGCTTACACCCATACTAACACACGTAAAGCATACCATAGCAAATAAAATTAAGAGTATGGGAAAAATAGTTCTTTTCATTTCAAATCTCCTTGTCTAAAAAGCGACGGCACGACTACCGTCGTTCCTGAACCATTTCAGTTTTTTTTGCGTCCCTCAAAACCGCACTCCTCTACACAATGCCGCACCGCCATCACCTTCAGCCTCCTTTCCCCGTAAACTCCCCGTAGTCTTACCTCGTTGCGGAGGTTTTTTTGCCAAAACGTATGATTCTTCATACATATCTTGGACTATTTAACCTTAAAGTTAAAGTTATCAGTGAGATTATACCTAAAATGTTAAATTGTCAATAGAAAAATCACCTAATATGTAAGAAATCTTTAAAATATTACAAGTTATACGGTTGTTTATCGATAATGGGATACTGAATCATTCTAAACATGAGCATAAAGTCAGTTTTTGGGGCAAATTTAAAGCATTACCGGAAACTAAGGCAGTTATCCCAGGAAGAATTATCTGAAAAATTGGATATTACGCCAAAACACCTGAGTACGCTCGAAACCGGCGCAACCTTTGTTTCCGCTAAACTCCTGGAAAAGCTTACCAAAATCCTCGATGTTTCCGCTTCCGCCCTGTTTTATACCCCTGAAGAAAAGTCATCGGATGACGGTTTTTTGACGATCATTGACCATATCATTGAAAAAGAACTGGAAAAAACCGTTAAAACCATCAAAATTGAAATACGTCATACGGAGCGTACATGATTAGCCCGGTATTAGTGATACGGGTCCGCATCGTGATGCCTCATCGTAAATTCTAACCCTAGCGTATGGATGCCTCACTATAAAAATCTAACCCTACGAAGCCTTAGTCACGACAGATGAGGGGCTGACAGTCCCGCTTGTCTGCTGAGTATGAACCA
>BNVD01000256.1 GCA_025997835.1 Spirochaetia bacterium | reverse complement strand
TATCCGGGTTCTGCTGCCCTGTCCCCGGATTAAGGGTGCAAGCCTCAACCAAACAAAGCATGGCCGCCGCCGCTATATATACTGTTTTTTTCATACAAGACTCCTTCACAAAAAATGGTTTACTCCTGGCTCAATGGTTTGCCAGGAGTAACGATGCCCCGGTTCCTCACGGATACATCTTCTTTACCGTGGCAATATCATCTGGCGATATTATGTAATTCACGGGAATTTTGCTTCCTACGCTTAACCCCTGTTTCGCAACTTTGGCTTTTAAAGATGAAAATTGATTAGTCGAATACAACATTATTGACTTATAATCAAGAGCTGCTGAACCATCAGCCAAAGTCGTGGTTACTGACCCAACCATACCATAGGTCAGGTAATACACCCGTACTCTAATGCACAAAACCCGGATAGTAAAATAATCGAAATACCATCCGTAAATGGCATTTGTTACAGATTTGTCTATCTTACCCCAGTTTGTTGGATCGCTGCTATCAGCCGAACTAACCGACAAATAAGTATCTCTATCCCAGCGTTGATGTTCATGATTTAAACCTAGTGTATGTCCCAATTCATGCCGAGGCGTTCTAATTGCCCAATTGCCGGTTAACCCATCACGTATTGTACACGTATATTTACCGTTATACGCACCAACGTATGCGCGACCGTATGCCGATAACCCAGGGTCTGATTGCAATATCACAAGGGGCTTCTGACCGATACCTGCGGCGTTTAAGTAAGCTATGTCGTTTGTCCTGTCAACAAAGGTAAGTCCCGGAATTTTGCTTGTCCAGTCATTCATTGCGGCTACGAACAAATTTTTGCTGTATGAACTGATAGTCGGCTGCCAGGCGTAAGAGACCGTTTTTGAAGGCCACCGGAGTGTGCTTGTTTTATAAAGCCCTCGCGAGGCGGCGTCTTCATTTACATCCCCAAAGTTGCCTGCCACATTTTCCATGTCCGCAATAATATCATTCAGGTTCGCACCTTCAAGCTGCGCTTTTATCAATGCCAGTTGCATAATGCCGCTGGTACTGGCGGGGTCGATGAGGATGTCATCGTCTACGTATACCATACCCTCTTTAACAGCAATACCGTCAACCCCGTCAAGGAATGAAAGGTCGGTGGGGGCCAGGGCGGCTACACCGCTTTCATAGTTGGTGACAA
Source organism: Spirochaetia bacterium (assembly GCA_025997835.1). Taxonomy (GTDB): domain Bacteria; phylum Spirochaetota; class Spirochaetia; order Treponematales; family Breznakiellaceae; genus BNVD01. The sequence continues at coordinate 1,149 of BNVD01000256.1, read as the reverse complement.
TTTCAGACAATTCGTCCTCAAGTGTCAGGGGATCGACAGTTCCAACGCTTCGGGACTGACCGCCTTTTGTCTTGCCCAGATCGGTCAAGGCAAACAGGTCATTTAAGTCCAGTGCTTGCTGGTTCTGTACTGAACGCGAGGTAAGCTGGTCCGCCAAGTCGCTGTCATATTCCAGTACTTTTTCCGCAGAGCTGGTAACCGCATTAACGGTCAGGTTCAGCAGAGCATGGTAGGTGTTACCTGTTCCGGTTACCGCTGTGTATGTTTCTTTGGACATCTCAGGCTTAACATCATTGAAACCTGAACAAGAAACAGCTAGAACTACCATTAGCGTGAGTACACAGCCAATGCCTCCAAATCCTTTACCCTGAAATGCCGTTTTCATGGTTTACTCCCTAATGTTTGGGCTCATTTCCGCGCGTAAAATGGGGCTCAAACATCCTAAAAAATTTTATGCCACCCACACAGGGCAGCAGTCATAAGCGTGATTTTATCCGCTCATAACTACTTGCCAATATGCATCGGATTTTAAGAATATCAAGGTTTTTTTGCGATACTTTGGTACAAATTTGGTGTATCTTGGTTTGAACCCGGGTATAAACTACAGTACATTTGTAGGAATTACCCGCATTGGGTTGTCAGTTTTGGCGGTTTCTTGCCCCTAAAAGGCAGAGGCCCTGCCTGACCCGGCAAAATCCAAGGTTGATTTTCTTCTAGCATGGGGCTATAATGTATAGTTTATCGTTGTTGGTCTTCTTCAATACTAAGGGGGAACTATGAATAACCGTGATGAAAAAAGCATGATCCTGTTATGGCGGCTTGTTACCGTGATTATCGGCCTTGTCTGGATTATCAGTTTCCTGGTGCGTATATTTGTCCTGTCAGACTGGAGCCTTGAACAGGGGCTGATGTCCCGGAATGTGTATATTGGCTTCTGTGTTCTTACCGCCCTCATGCTTATAGCCTTAATGATTGTCCCTTTTCAATTTTATATCCATGCGGCGTTCTGTTGGTTGTGGAGCATGGCGCGTCTTATCGACGGCGGTGTTACGAACGCCCTGCTGATCCATTTTTTAAGCTATATTTTTCTGTACCGGCAGGGGTTTTTCAATACCCACCACCGGATAAAACTGATCATCGGGGGATGCC
>BNVD01000255.1 GCA_025997835.1 Spirochaetia bacterium | reverse complement strand
TGCCGCCGCTGTCGGCGTCCGCAATGACCGCCGTTACCGTAAGGTCCTCGGCGTCGCTCCAGCGGCCATAGGTTACGCCGCCTACGGGATCCCTGGTGATAGCCGGAGTTGCCGCGTTGTTTGCCGTGCTGACCGCTATCGCCACGGTAACACTGGTTACCGCCGCTCCGTTCTTCGTGTTGGTTACCACCACATAGTAGTGCACGATTCCCTCGTCGGCGGTGGGGGGCGTATAGCTTGCGCCGACTGCCCCGCTAATGGGTGTGCCGTTCGACGTGCTGTTTACCACATTCCTGAACCATTGATACGCGAGGCTGCCGCCATCGCCGATACTTGCCGTTACCGTAAGGGCTGCGGCGGGGATGCCCTTCATGTAGCTGCCGCCTATGGGCTGGCTTGTGATAACCGGGGTTCCGGCGTCGTCGGGGTCCGTTGCGGATCCTCCCCCTCCCCCTGTGGAATCGCCTACCGTTATCCTGCAGGACGCGGCCTTACCGCCATCGAGCGTGGTTGCCTTTATGGTTGCAACGCCCAGCCCCACGGCGGTAACCGTGCCGCCGTCATCTACGATGGCAACCCTGACGTTGCTGGAGGACCAGATAATCGTTTTTATGCTTGCGGTTGCAGGCTCTACGGTGGCCTGCAAGGTTCGTACGTCCCCAACGTTAAGGGACAGCGCCGTCTTGTTGAGCGCTACACGGCTCACCGCGGCATCCGGGGCGTCGAGGGGACTCTTACAGCCGGAAAAAATAGCAGCCGCGGCTATGACCGCAGCAACGGCAATGCCCCCCCCCCCCATCAAGGCTTTCAAAAGCGTATTCGGTTTATTCATGGTTCATCCTCCGTTATTAAGGAATCGGCTAAAAACCGGAGTTTTTAACCATGCCTTTATGTAATTATAAGGCATGCGGTGGGGAAAAGCAATGGCTGGCGGGGATGAAATGGACAAAATCCTTCCCTTGAGTATCCCCCGTTTTTCTACGATACTTGTCCCATGGGTGATTTAATGCATGTCTTGGGAGCGCTATTGGGGCTTGCGGTAATCGCGTTTGCGGCCATAACCGTGATGAACCGGGTAAAAAACAGCGGCGGCGCGAAACGGGGCAAAAAAGTCCGGGCCAGGGGCCGGGACGCCGCGTTTACAGAGGCGAACAAACGGTTAACCCGGAATCCCATGGACACCGAAGCCCTGCTGACGGTGGGAAACATCTACTTTCAGGAAGAGGCCTGGGAAAACGCCTACCGGACCTACGAGGGGCTGCTGGAAATAGGCCCCGCCAGGGAGGATGCGTTTGAGGTGAATGCGCGGTACGCACTGTCGGCGCGAAAGCTAAACTTTACCGATGCGGCCTACAAGGGTTTTACCGCTGCCTGGGCGCTCAAACCGGACAACTTTGAGGTCAACTTCAACCTGGGGGTTATCGAATTCGAGCGGAAAAACTACGAAAAGGCCCTCCAGCTTCTCCAGCAGGCTCAGCGGCAGAACCCGGAGCATACCGCAACCCTGCGGTACCTGGGGCATACTTTCTTCAAAGTGAAAAAATTCAAGGAAGCCATGTCCTTTATCCGCAAAGCCATTGACGCGGCCCCGGATGACTCAAGTTCGGGAGCCGCGGAATCCCTCTACACCCTGGCGGAATGTTACCAAGAGGCGAACCAGATCGATCAGGCGGTAAAGATATTCAGCCACCTTAGGGCAAACCCTCTTATGGGGGCAAGCGCCTGTCTGTCGTGCGGGACCATCAACATGGACCAGCATCAGTTTGGCAGAGCTATTGAAGATTTTGAAATCGGCCTGAAACATCAAAATGTCAACAGCGATGTGGAACTGGACATGAAGTACCGTCTGGCCGCCTGCTATCTGCGAGAAAATGAGATCGGCAAGGCGCTCCTTCATCTGCGAGACATCCAGAACCGTAACCCCGCCTATAAGGATGTGGCGGCCCTTGTCGGGAAGTACCAGGAACTGAACGTCAACAAGAACCTCCAGATCTACACCATGGCGCCGTCGGCGGACTTTGTTGCCCTTTGCCGCAAGATCGTCATAGGGTATTTTCCGCGGGCCAGGATCAAGATAACCACTATTTCGGTGAACAAGAATGACTGGGCGGATATTCTGGCGGAAGTCGATACCCCAAAATGGTCCGACCTGGTGATGTTCCGGTTTATCAGGACCCAGGGCTCGGTTGGGGAGATGATCGTCCGGGAATTCCATTCCCATTTAAAGGAAGTAAAGGCCGGCAAGGGGATATGTATCACCGTGGGGACCTATACCGAGGAGGCCCGGCACTTTACCGAGGCCCGGCTCATCGACCTTATCGAAAAGGAAAGGCTCTGCGCCCTCCTCAATTCG
>BNVD01000254.1 GCA_025997835.1 Spirochaetia bacterium | reverse complement strand
CTGGTGAATCTTTTGAAGAAATTAATAGAAATTATTCTGCAAAACAATTTCGGCAAAAAGCATCTGCAATAAATAAAGCCATAAATGAAACAAAAACCAAGCTAATTTTGGCAATTAATCAAAAAGCGCAACAGCAAAAATGGACTCGTAGCGAGATATTAGACTGTGTCTTAATGGTAACTTATGCTAGTTATGTAGCAATGATAGATTTTAGAAATTCAATATGGGCATATGATTATATGGCCTTTAGTCGTCGTATTGGCGAATTATGGGAACCGTTCTGTAAATTATGTTTTGAGTATTCAATAAAAGAACTCGAATTATTTATACCGCCGCTTTTTTCTGATGTAAAAAAACTAATGACAAATGAAATTGAAACATACATTGATAAATTGACAATAAAAGAAACTGAAAAGGCGGAACTAAGAAAATATTATGAAAAAGTCTGGAATATGGTAACATCTGGAGAAATCCAGTTAGAACTTGATTTACATTTTAAACAAGAGGGCAAATATTATAATATTGATTAATTGCCAAAATTAGCTTGGTTTTTGTTTCATTTATGGCTTTATTTATTGCAGATGCTTTTTGCCGAAATTGTTTTGCAGAATAATTTCTATTAATTTCTTCAAAAGATTCACCAGCTCTATCTTTAAAATAGGATAATAGTTGAGATTTTTTCTTTGATATGTCTTTATCCACTATTAAAATCATGTTTTAATAATATCATAATTAGGTTGTTTTGACAACATGTATACCCCCAGGTTTGCGCCGTTTTAATGGCGCAAATCAGATGAAGTACATGTATGACCTATCCGAATCCACCGTCCCCACCAGTGAGGCCAGCGTCTCCTTATCGATGACGGCGGCTATCCGCTCGTTGAGCCGGTTAAACACCGTACTTCGGATACATCGCTGCAGTTTGGTTTCCGCCGCGCCGGGAAGGGGCGGGTCCACCACCAGCATATCCCCTTCCAGTTCCCGCAGTACATCGCCGATGATGATGTCCTCCGGGGGGCGGGCCAGGGCGTAGCCGCCGGACGCGCCTTTAACCGAGCGGATGAACCCCGCACGGCGCAGGATGATCACCACCTGTTCCAGGTAGCGCATCGATATGCCCTTCCGTTCCGCAGCATTGGCCAGGGCAATATGGTCCTCTTCGGGGTGTTCCGCCAGGTCGATGAGCAGCCGTATACCGTAGCGGCCCCGTGTTGAGATTTTCATATCGCGTACTCCATGGTGTCGATGGAGTTATAGGCGTCCACCAGGTCGGCAAGGGTGATGACATCCACACAGTCGTTGATCTCGCGGTAGAGTTCGCTCCAGGTGTGCTTGCTCAGGCAGGTCGCCTCAACCGGGCAGGCTTTGGAGTTTACGCAGGCCACCGGCTCCAGAGTGCCCTCCACGGTGCGGAGTATGTCCCCCACCCGGATTTTTTCCGGTTCCCGGCCGGTGACATAGCCCCCCTGGGGCCCCCGGATTCCCGTTATAAGCCCCGCCTTACGCAGGGGGATGAACAACTGTTCAAGGTACCCGTCGGAAATACCCGTGTGCTCCGAAATCGCACGGATGCTTGAGTATTCCCCCGGGGGAAGCAGGGCCATGTAGAGTAGCGCTTCCAGAGAATACCGGCCTTTGGTTGAAATTCTCATACTTTTTTCTCCCGGTTTTTAGCGGCGTCTTTTTTGCAGAGTTCGAACGCCTGGGCTAAATCCGCGATAAGGTCATCGGCATCCTCGATGCCCACGGACAGGCGCATAAGCCGGTCGTTGACCCCGGCGGAAAGGCGCATTGCTTCGGGGATGGCGGCGTGGGTCTGGACCAGGGGGTAGGTCATCAGGGACTCGACCCCGCCAAGGCTTTCGGCAAAGAGGATGAGGGTGGTGCTTTGCAGCAGCACCGGCACATCAGCCTTGTTCTTGAGGTAGAACGAGATCATGCCGCCGAAACCCCGTGACTGGGACCGGCTCAACTGGTATTGGGGATGATCTTCAAAGCCCGTGTAGAACACCTTTTCCACCAACGGCTGTTCCCGCAGCCAATGGGCGATTTTGCGGGCGTTCTGTTCCTGCTTTTCCATGCGGATGGCCAGGGTCTTGATACCCCGGAGAACGAGCCATGCGTCGAAAGGGGAGAGGACCGCCCCCTCACTCATCTGGGCGGTACGCAGAGGCTCCTCCAGTTCCGCCTTGTTGTGGACGATGAAGCCCGACAGGGTATCGTTATGCCCCGAAAGGTACTTGGTACCGCTGTGCACCACGAGGTCCGCCCCCAACTCCAGCGGGTTCTGAAACCAGGGTGAAAGGAAGGTGTTGTCGACGATGAGGAGGCCGCCCGTCTGGTGTATTAGTTCGGCGCAGCGCGTGATGCCGCTAACCTTCATCA
>BNVD01000253.1 GCA_025997835.1 Spirochaetia bacterium | reverse complement strand
GTGTCGCGTGTCGCGTGTCGCGTGTCGCGTGTCGCGTGTCGCGTGTCGCGTGTCGCGTGTCGCGTGTCGCGTGTCGCGTGTCGCGTGTCGCGTGTCGCGTGTCGCGTGTCGCGTGTCGCGTGTCGCGGGTATGCGCAATTGCTCATATTGGGATTGTCTTATCATTTTTTGGTGAAGCGTGTCAAGTTATTTGTTTTACTATGAACCAGTTTTGAAATTTTTATAGTATTGGCAAAAAATGGCCTCTGCCGTGCTTGTTCAAGGCCGCCCCCCGCGCTATACTCCCCCTATGACACATACAATACCCTTTATGGACGATAACTTTTTACTTGAAACCGAAACGGCCCGCACCCTCTACCACGAGGGGGCGAAGAATCAACCGGTCTACGATTATCATTGCCACCTGATTCCTTCCCAAATTGCGGAAAACAAACAGTTCGCGAACCTTACCGAGGTCTGGCTTGGGGGGGACCATTACAAATGGCGCCAGATGCGGAGCTTCGGGATTGATGAATCCCTGATTACCGGCGATGCGGAGCCTTACGACAAGTTTGTGGCCTGGGCGCGGGTGGTGGAAAACCTTATCGGAAATCCCCTCTACCATTGGACCCATCTGGAATTGCAGCGGTATTTTGATATTTATGAACCCCTCCGCGAAAAAAACGCCAAATCGATATGGGAAAAGGCCAACGCCAAGCTGCCCTCCCTTTCGGTAAAGGAGATATTCAAAAAGTTCAACGTATATGCGGTGGGTACCACCGATGATCCGGTCGATTCCCTTGAATACCACCAGACCATTGCCGCCGGCAGCGCCCCCATCGGGAAAATCGACACACGGGTGATTCCTTCCTTTAGGCCCGACAAGGCCCTCAACATCAACCTTGCGGGGTTTGCCGAATACATCGGCCTCCTCTCGAAAGCGGCGGGTGTTTCGATACGGTCGGTGGATGATGTGATTACCGCTCTGGAAAACCGGCTCGACTTCTTCGCCAAGGCGGGCTGCCGGGCCGCCGACCATGCGCTGGAATATCCCCCCTTCGCCGCCGCCTCCGACGCGGAGATTGAACAGACCTTTAAGGACGCCCTGGCGGGAAAGCCCGCAGGAAAGGCGGCGGCGGACGCCTACAAGACGAAGGTACTCAGTGCCCTGGCTGCGGCCTACGCAAAACGGGGCATCGTGATGCAGCTTCACCTGGCGGCAATCCGCAACGTCAACGGGCGGATGTTCAAACAGCTTGGGCCCGATACCGGCTACGACGCGGTCCACGACCACCAAATCACCGAAAACCTCGCCGGCCTCCTCAGCCGCATTGAGACAGCCGGGAACTTGCCCAAGACCGTACTCTACACCCTGAACCCCAAAGACTATTACCCATTGGCGACTGTCATGGGGGGCTTTCAGGACAATTGCGCGAAACAGGAAAACCGCGCCGGGATTCGCGGCAAAATACAGCTCGGATCCGGGTGGTGGTTCTGCGATCACCGGGACGGTATGGAAGAGCAGATGCGCGTCCTTGCCGGTCTGGGGATACTTCCGGCTTTCGTCGGTATGCTCACCGACTCCCGCAGCTTCCTCTCCTACCCCCGGCACGAATACTTCCGCCGCATCCTGTGCAGTCTTGTGGGCCGCTGGGTCGAAAACGGCGAATATCCTGCGGATATAGAAAAGCTGCTCGAAATTGTGGGGAATATTTCCTTCGGGAACGCGAAAGCGTATTTCGGGTAGGAGTTTGTTGCACTTCGTGCATTTCATGGAAAGCGGTTTTGGGAAAGGACCAGCGGCCGCGGGCATAGTTGGGCTTAAGGGTTGTATCGCAAATTTTTTTTGAAGTGCGAATTTTATGCCGAAAAAACTTCGTACGGGGTCAGGTAGCCTGAGGATACTTCGTATCCGATAAACCTTGCGATGACGATTATTGATTTTAGCAACGATTCTGTCAAGCTGTTTTTGGATAAGGGTATATCCGGTTTTAGTAAAGGCAATACCAGTCTATCGCCCCGAAAGCCTACCCTTGAGTGCGTCTACCTCGCTCCGGGTCAAGCCCACGCGGGTGAGCAAGTACGTTTCCGCAACCCTTTGCAAATTGGCGCGGGGAAGAGACTTATCGTTGTTTATCCTGATGAGCATTTCTTCAGCAATCCCGGTGATGAGTTGGTAGCGTTCATCCTCCGGCTGTAAATGGTTATAGTTGGTGTAGGTGAGCATGTAGTCGGCGATGATTTCTTCCGCCGTGGCGCCCATCAACGCTTCGAGGAGTGCGGCAACAAAGCCCGTACGGTCACGGCCTTCGTTGCCGTGAATGAAATACGGCGCGCGGTGATGTATCACAAACAGTAAACCGGTTTTTAACTGCGCCTCAAATTCCGGTGTGGTAAAATCGACCCCCATAGAC
>BNVD01000252.1 GCA_025997835.1 Spirochaetia bacterium | reverse complement strand
GTAAAGAGGGGACGGCCCTCAAAGTCCTTGCGGGTGTAGAGCCGGTAGCAGGTCCCTTCACGGGTGCGCCCGGCCCGGCCCTTCCGCTGGTTCGCCGACGCTTTGGACACCGGCCCTTCAATCAAACTTGACGTAAAGGTTTTGGGGTTGTAGTGATTCAACTTTGACAGTCCCGAATCGATCACCGTGGTGATACCGTCGATGGTTACCGACGTTTCGGCGATGTTGGTGGAGATCACCACCTTGGTCTTGCCCCGTGGCGGCGTGTCGAAGACCCGTTCCTGCTCCTCCTTGCCGAGCCGCCCGTAGAGGGGCACCATGTGGAGGTACTTGCCCGCAGGCCCCATGAGGAGCCGTCCCATACAGTCTTTGATCATCTTTTCGCCGGGAAGGAAGATGAGGATGTCCCCCTCCCGCTTTTCACTGATAAACCGTTCGGTGATCCCCTCAATCTTGATAAGCAGCGCCTCCGCCGCAAGGTTCCCCGCCGCAGGCCGCCGGTCGCTCCTGTCTCCGTTCCGGCCCCGGTCGGAAGGCCGCCCACCGCGCCGCGCATCAGCCGGCCTTCCCCGTTCCGGCGCTTCAACGGCTGCTACCGCCGGGGGATCGTAAATCAGGGTAACCGGGTAGGTAATGGCGTCGATCTTCACCACCGGGCACTCCCCGAAGTACTCGGAAAAGACCTCGGCGTTGATGGTGGCCGAGGAGATAATCACCTTAAAGTCTTTGCGGGCCTCCAGCACACGCTTGAGGAGCCCCAGGATGAAGTCGATGTTGAGGCTCCGCTCGTGGGCCTCGTCCACCACGAGGAGGCTGTATTTGGAGAGCCAGGGGTCGAGCTTCATCTCCTGAAGCAGAATCCCGTCGGTCATAATCTTGATTTTGGTTGATTGATTGGTCCGGTCCTCAAAGCGCATCTTGTAGCCCACCACCCCCGGGAGGCTTGTCCCCATCTGCCGGGCGATAAATTCACTCACCGACAGGGCGGCGATACGCCGGGGCTGGGTCACCCCGATAATGCCCCGCTCGGCGTACCCCGAATCGTAGAGGATCACCGGCATCTGGGTGGTTTTGCCCGAACCGGTGGGGCTTTCCACCACCACCACCTGATTTGAAGATAGGGCGGAAAGGATGAGGTCTTTGTGCTTGTACACGGGAAGTTCAAGGTAGTTCATGGGATGAGTATAGAGGGGGAGCGGCGGGAAGGTATATAGGGCGCCTCTGAAAACGTTCCTGACAATGACCGGCGGATACGGCGGGGTTTAAGGCTAGGATTCAATGCGCAGCAATGCGGGTTTCGTGCCCTGTACATTACCCAAAGAAGGACTTACAATTTCCACCATACAATCAACAGGGGAGCTGTTATGAACGTAGGAATACTTGGGGCGGGAAACATTGCCAACACGATGGCAAAGACCCTTAACGGGATGGAACAGGCAACGGCATACGCGGTTGCCTCACGGGACCTGGGCCGGGCCAGGGCGTTTGCGGAACAGTACGGTATACCAAAGGCGTATGGGTCCTACGACGAACTGTACGATGATAAAAATGTCGATTTGATTTACATTGCCACACCCATGTCCCATCACGCGGAACAGATGAAAGCCGCAATTCGGCAGGGGAAACATATCCTCTGCGAAAAGGCCTTTACCGTGAACGCAGCCCAGGCACGGGAGGTGCTTGCCCTGGGGAAAGAAAAAAAAGTGCTGGTCGCGGAAGCAATCTGGACCCGGTATATGCCCATGCGGCGCACCCTGGACGAGCTTCTTGCAAAGGGCCTGATTGGGGATGTTAAGGCCCTTTCCGCAAACCTGGCGTATCCGGCCCACAAGGTTGAACGGCTGTGGCGTCCGGAATTGGGAGGCGGCTCGCTCCTTGACATTGGGGTATACACCATCAATTTTGCGCTGATGCACTTTGGAGACAACATAAAAAAGATCGAATCCGTCATGATTCCCTATGCAACGGGGGTTGATGCGGCGGGAAACGCCAGCTTTATCTACGATGACGGAAAGATAGCTTCACTGCAATTCGGCATGACCTTTCGCGGTGATCGGCGCGGAATAGTATATGGCGACAAGGGCTATATCGAATTTCTTAACATCAATAACTGTGCGGCGATTCGGGTCTATGACGGTACCGATACGTGTATCGCTTCCGTTGAACGGCCGCCGCAAATAACCGGGTTTGAGTATCAGGTTGAATCGTGCAGGCGGGCAATCGAAACCGGGCAGCTTGAGTGCCCGGAAATGCCCCACCGTGATATTATACGGGTAATGGAAATCATGGACGCAATCAGGAAGATTTGGGGTCTGGAGTTTCCCGGCGGGCTGTGATAACGGCTTCCCGCCGTTATCACAGCCCGCCGGGGGGCCTAGCAGCCTGTCGCACTTTCCCAGGGGATCGTCACA
>BNVD01000251.1 GCA_025997835.1 Spirochaetia bacterium | reverse complement strand
ACCCTCGTCATCGTATTTATCCACCGTAACCCCTTCATAGGAGCCGTCGGGGTAGGGGTAGGTTACCGGGTCCGTTGACTTTGCCGCCCCGGTATCACAAAACTCCACACCGTCAAGATTGTAATAGGTAAGGAACTGGTTTATTTCATCCGCAAGGTTCTGCTGATAAAAGTGAACATCGTAATTTGCCAACGGCTGAAAGTATAAGTCCTCTATGGAACCAAAACTAATATCGTCCGCGCCGCCTGAGATACCCAGCAGCACCCGTATACCCCGCCTCTGCAGGGGAACAATGAAGGTCTTCCGTTGGTCAAGCACCGTCCTAAGCGCGGGAGGACAGAAAAGAACCGCACCCTTCCCGTCTTTTCCTTTTTTTATTTGGGCCGGTCCCAGAATCACATAGTCAAAATACGGGGTTCTCTCCTCATTATCCAGAGTATAGTCCAGCGTGTTCAGGGGATTGTATTTTTCCACATCGATATAGCAGGCCGCCCTGAGCGGGTACGGAGCCCCGTTGGGCCAAACAGCCATCTTGACGTAATCCGGCGGGTCAAAGGGCAAGTCCCCAGCCTGAGGCGAAGGACAACCGCCCAGAATACCCAACAGCAGGGCCAATAAAAGCACCAGATAGTATTTCCTCATACAATCCCTCCATAAAACAGAGAAACAGGGGCCGCCCAAACAGAGGACAGCCCCAGGATTTTAGCTTTTAGTCTCCGGTATAGTCGTGCGACTCCCACGGCTGAATCCGGCGATCCCGCCAGGGCCAATAGGTCTCCGCGCCGTCATAGACAACCGGTGCACCGTAGAGGATATTCGAGATATAACTCAAATACAGTTCCGGCATGTTCCTTTGCCCGTTATCTTCCGTAGCTCCGGTAGCGGTATCAAAGAACCGGGTTTTATCTGCTTTTTTAAGGTTGGTTCCGTCGTTTCTGTATCCCGCATACCGTCTTCTATCCTGAAGATCGTAGTAGATGTTTACGCCATAGTTGCCGTTCAGGTTAGTAGTGGTCTGGGTCTCGATAGCTTTTGTTGTGCCGGTCATGGCAGGACTGGCACGATCCCTATCACCACCGCCGATATCAATACCGGTCCGGGCGTATCGTGAATTCGGCAAACCAACATATGAGTCATTTACTGAAGAACCCCATACCGATTCGTACGCATAATCAACATAATCGGCCACAGAAACAAATGCACCGGTTACAGGATGCTCAACCAATTCGGGAAATTCGGTCCTCCTGGGATTATTATACTCATAAACCGAAACGATTTTATCCGGGCCAAGAATTTCCTTCGCCCGTATGAGCATACGCGCCATATTCCGGGTACTTATAGTCCACTGCGCACCCGCATACGCGGTTCCCCCGTAGTTATAACCGGAAACTTGCCTGCTGTACATCCAGAGATTTGTCCCGCCCGGATAGGAAACTTCGTATTCCCGCACACTGCGGCTCGACCACTCGTCGTCAAAGTCCACGCCGTCCAGGTGGTACTGATCAACAGCGGCTTTCACTTGTTGCAGCCAGGCATCGCGGGCCTCAGCGGTATAGGGATAGCCGTTGGCCCATGATGCGGGAGGCGCGGCGCCGTAGCCTTCTCCTGGATGGCCGGGACCGGCTACCGGGGACCAGTTCTCGAAGGGCCATTGTTCCCAGAGGCCAAAACCAATGGTACTCCAGTCGCCCAAGATGCAGAGAAGCACCTTGATCCCCGCGTCCTGCAAGGGCTTGATATAGGTGTCGCGGTTTTCCAGTACATACTGGATCGCATTATCATAGTGCAGGTGTATGCCGCTTTTGTTGCAGTTGTGGTTATCCGGCTTGCCGTTGATAACGTTATCGAAGACAGTACCGCCGTCACCAGCGGAGTCGTATGAGGGGCCCTGAGTTGAGCAGTCCCTGTCCCGAATGGAAGCGTTAAAAAGGATCACCGTGTCAAAGAACTGCTTGCCGGCCAGTGCCGGGTCAGTACCGCCCAGCTTGTAACCCAGCACCACACGGGGATCGGCTTCCGGTGTACAGATATATACATGGTTTTCCACCTTAACGCCGTTTAAGTTCAACTTGACGTTATCCTCGGCAATCTTGAGGCTTATGGTAATGGTCGCCACATTACTTGAAACCGTCGTTACTTTGTTGCCGGTAGCAGCATTGTTGGTATTGGTAACCTCCACATAGTAGTAATAATACCCAACAGTGCTAATAGGATCCGGCTGATAAGAAGCATCTGTTGCTCCGGCTATCAACGTACCACCGGTATTGGTCGAGGTCGAATTACTGTACCATTTATAAGACAGAACACCCTCAGTCACCGTCGCTGTTACCGTTAAAGGCGTTATTGCTCCATTGGTTCGGAATGTTCCATCCCGCGGCTGAGCTGTGATAGCCGGCGGTGCGGCATCGTTTTGGGA
>BNVD01000250.1 GCA_025997835.1 Spirochaetia bacterium | reverse complement strand
AGTAGGCGGGCAGCACAGTAGGACCGCCACTGAGGCTTTTCAATGCGACAACGGACCGCTGGGCTGCGTCAACCGCATCTTCCCAGAGTTCTGCGGAACGGTCAGCCAATGCCTCGTCGAAAGCGGCTTTGGCAGCGGCGAATTCCGCAGGATAGCGCTCGGCAGCCTTTATTGATGCGGCCCAGTTCAGCCGGGAATTGGCGGCAAAAATGGCGTCATCGGCGGCCTTCATCCTCAACTGCAGGGCCACATATTCGTCGGATAGTTGGGCGAATTTGACTGCCTCCGCCGCGAAGCCGGAAGAAGCATCATAATCGCCGTATTCATAACGCTCCTCCGCCAGTTTGGTCTGCCGGAGGCTTTCCAGGTAGTACTCGTTGTTGCGAATCCCGGCGGGAATCACCGGAGCATCCTCTGCGGCGGTTTGGGTATCCACATCTGTCTGGGCATCCGCATCTGTCTGGGTATCCACATCTGTCTGGGCAAAAAGGGATTGGGCAGCAACAAACATCAGGGCGATCAATATAAAACCAGCTTTGGACCAGCGGCCCGCCAGGAGTTTGCCGGGCTTTGCCCGTGAAGTGATAATCCGGTTCATTGTACGCTCCCTTGCAGAACTAGTTCGGCGTTTCGGGCGAGGATCTCGCTGGCGGTGACTTTTTCCGCAGCCAGCCGCATCGCCTCTTCAGCTTTCAGCCGCTTTTCCTCGACGGCAGCGGCAGTGGCGGTAAAGGCGGATTCGGCCTGAAAATACAATTTGAACGCGTCATAGTAACGTTCCTTCCGAAGGGAGCTATCTGCCAGATCAAACACATCACCGGCGACGGCAAATTCATTTTTAACCGCCTTATCCGCCTTGACACTCACGGCAGACCGGCGCGCTTCTTCGGCGACAGCCTTCTGTTCCAGAGCGCGGGACTGCATCCCGGCGTTCAAAATCAGATCATACTTCTGAAGGCTTTTCCCGGAGGCGTCCAGCGCCCCGCCAATATTCCCCGCGTCATAGGAAACCGCTGCGGCATCAAAAAGCTCTTGGGCAATCGCGCTATTTTCAGAATCGTCCTGACCGATGTTGTAAAATTTGATTTCCTCACGGAATTTATGGGCCTCCGCCAGCCAGTCCAGGACCTTGAACCGGTACATGGCCTGCCGGGCGGCATCGCGGGCGGCATAATAATCACCGGCCCCTTGGTTTGCAGACCGTAGGTCTGCTTTTTCGTAGAGCGCGTAGGCGGCTTCGGCGGCTTCGGCGGCAAGGACAAACCGGTCATAGGCAAGCTCAACAATGCCCAAATCAATGGCCTCATTCCGCGCTTCAGTGAGCTCATCCCACCAAACTTTGGCATAGAGGGGCAAAGTCTTCTCAAAAATTTTTTCAAAGGCCGCTGCCGCCTGAGTATAGCGGGCCATAGCCTCCTCAAGATCACCGTTGGTGTCAATTTTTGCCGCCGATTGGTATTGGCCTTCCGCCGCCGCCGTCTCCGCCCCAAAAAATTCCGGGCCGCCAAAATCATTGACCCGCTTCCGTGCCCCTTCCGCTCTGGCAAGAACCTCATTCAAAGAATCCAGTAAAGCCTGATCCGGACCGCTGGGCGTACTAGCGCAGGAAATAATTACCAGAGATACCAAACATCCTATCGCGGATGCCAGGAAATAGTTTCGATTTAGCATCATCATCGCTCCTCTAAACATTTTTCAATGCACTAGTATAATATACGGCTTTAACGACTATAATTATTATATATTATTTACGGATCTTATCAATAACCTTTGGAGGTTTGTATGCCGGATATAAGTTACGATATCCTGAAATGCTTTGGGGTCATATCCGAAGAAAAGGGGGGCTGGAAGAAAGAACTGAATCTGGTCTCCTGGAACGGGCGGAGCCCCAAGTTTGATATCCGGGATTGGGAGCCGGGACACCAAAAAATGGGCAAGGGCATCACCCTGACACGGGAAGAAGCGGAACTCCTGTCGGAATACCTGCAAACGGCCCTGGAAACTCAGCAAGAGTAAAGGGAAAACATTTCATGGGCACCTCTAAAAACTCGGTTAGTTTTTACGGTGCCCCTGCAGCGGACTAAAGTCCGATGCTCGTCTAAAGACTGCGCAAATGCCGCGGACTAAAGTCCGATTTAAGCGGTAAATCTCGCAGACCGAAGGTCTGAAAAAACTGAAGTTTTTAGAGATTCCCTTATTTTTGCTGAGTTTCCCGGCTACCGGGACAGATTCGCAATAGCTTTCTGGGTCAGTGCATCGCAGCGCTCGTTGTAGATGTTGCCCGCGTGACCCTTAACCCATTTCCACTGAATCGTAAAGCGGGAGGCCAGTTCGTCCAGCCGCTGCCACAGGTCCTGGTTCTTTACCGGCTGTTTGTCGCTGGTCCGCCAGCCCCGGAGCTTCCAGTTCTCAAGCCATTCGGTCATACCCTTTTGGAGATACTGGGAGTCGGTGTAAAGCA
>BNVD01000249.1 GCA_025997835.1 Spirochaetia bacterium | reverse complement strand
CCCCCACCCAGCACCCGGTCCAGCTCGGCGATACCGCTCCCAATGCGGCTCCCCTCCTGGGGGTCCACCGATGACAGGTGCGGATGCGGGCGGACCGGTTGGGGCTTATGGGGGCTGCCGGGAAGGGCGGCAGCGGGGACCGCATCGAGATATGCTGCTCCGGCAGACTGGAAGATATACAGACCATCATCAACGCGGTAAAGCCGGTCATCATCATGATAGACTCCGCCCAGACCCTGCACACCGACGAGGCGGGACTGGTGCCGGGCACCGTAAATCAGATGAAGTACTGCTCCTACGAGTTGATTTCCTGGGTCAAGGAGCATGATGCGGCGCTGTTCCTCGTGGCTCACGTAACCAAGGACGGGATCATCTCCGGCCCCAAGAGTCTGGAACACATGGTGGACACGGTGCTCTACTTTGACGGAGCCACGTCTGCGGCCAACGACGGGGACTGCCGCTTCCTCCGGGCGACGAAGAACCGCTTTGGGTCGGTGGACGAGATCGGCATATTCACTATGGGCGAGAAGGGGCTTTCCATGGTGGAGGACCCGTCCCTGCTGTTTCTGGTCCGCCGGGAGGGGGAACTGCCGCCGGGGGTCGCCACCGCCGCCGTGCTGGAGGGCAGCCGGACCCTGCTGGTGGAGATACAGGCCCTCACCGTCCCCGCCAAGAGCTCTATGAGCCGGGTATTTTCGGACCGCATCGATTCCGCCAGGGTGTCGCGGGTGGCGGCTACCCTGGAAAAGCACCTCAACCTCAGGCTTTCGGACCACGACCTCTACATCAACGTTGCCGGGGGTATCCGCATTACCGAAGTGGGGGTGGAACTGGCACTTGCGGCGGCGCTCTACTCCGCACGGACGGGCCTCCCCCTCCCGGCGAACACCGCCATCGCCGGGGAACTGTCCCTGGCCGGGGAAGTGCGTCCCGTACGGCGGCTTCCGGGACGGATCAAGACCGCCGCGAGCCTGGGCTTCGACCACTTTTTGGGGCCCCAGGCCGATGGCGGCGGCAAAAGCGGGGCGGCGGCGGCAGGTACTACCCCGGACCTTAAAACGGCAATCAAGAAATTGTTTGTCCAATAAAAGCAAAAAATGCGCTTTCTTTTCGTAAAAGGTTACAAAAAAATCAAAAAAAATCAAAAAATACTTGACGTTAATTAAAAAC
Source organism: Spirochaetia bacterium (assembly GCA_025997835.1). GTDB lineage: Bacteria > Spirochaetota > Spirochaetia > Treponematales > Breznakiellaceae > BNVD01. The sequence continues at coordinate 1,295 of BNVD01000249.1, read as the reverse complement.
CGGGGTATGTTTCTATCGATAGGATATTTTTGTTGATGTTTTATGGTACGGCGGGTTTGAAAAGAACCCTCAAGAATTTAGAAATCTTTCGCCTTTGCTCTCGTCGGGGGTTTATCCCCGCGCTTTCTTCATCCGGTTTATTTTTTCACGCCTCCGTTACTCCAATTACGCATCCCATACACTTCCCAAGGGGCCTGTTAAAAGGATTCTAACAGAAGTGAGGAGTCGTCCATTTTGGACGTGAATAAACCAGCGTGCCCGGGCGCTTAATATCGGGTGAAGGAATTTTCTCAATGGCTAAGAAACTGTATGTCGGCAACCTCTCTTACAACACCACCGAAGACGGACTTCGTAATCTGTTTTCCGAATTCGGGACTGTTGCCTCCGCAAAGATCATCGCTGATCGTGACACCGGTAATTCCAAAGGATTCGGATTCATCGAAATGGGTACCGATGAAGAAGCGAATGCCGCTATCGAGGGCACCAACGGCCGCGAATTGGACGGCCGTCAGCTCCGCGTAAACGAAGCGATGGACAAACCCCGCCGGGATCGCGGCGGCTCAGGCGGCGGATACAATAACTGGTAGTCTCGAACTAAAGTTCGTCAGACTAAAGTCTGCGAACTAAAGTGCGTCAGACTAAAGTCTGCGGCGTTGAAGGCGCCCCGGGAATGGTGATTTCCGGGGCGCGGTTTTACCTAGGAGTTTGTTGCACTTCGTGCAGTTCAATAGAAAAAATCGGCTTTCAAGCCGATTTTTACCCTGCAAACTCCGTAAGGATGCCCCTTTATCGGGTTTTTTTGCGGCTTCAAGCGCAAAAAAACCACAAGTGCAACAGGCTCCTAGAAATGCCCGGTGGACAATAAGGCGTCCATCAGGCCGGTAAGGGTATCAAGGTTCATTGTTTCCGAAGCGTCTTCTATGGTATCCCGAATTTCCTGCCAATCCTGTTCATCCAGCGTCATGGTGTTTTCCTCGTATACCCCCAAAAAAAAGGCGGCTATATACCCTAATTTGGCCAATGTGCCGGGTGTTTGTCCCGCAAGGGCTGTGACGGTACGGCTGTAGAGGGTTTCTGCGGCTTCCGCGCCGATAATTGGCGCAAGGAGCCGGGAAAATTCACGGGCCGCCTGAGAATTGGACTGTAGACGGACGTTTTGAGGATCGATGGTGACAAGGGAACGTTCAGTACCGGCCAATATCGAAAAATAATGATCGATGGGCTGCATGGGATTGGCAGGAAATTCGGGATACCATAGAAGACGCTTCGGAAACAATGAACCTTGATACCCTTAC
>BNVD01000248.1 GCA_025997835.1 Spirochaetia bacterium | reverse complement strand
TGGGGTTATGGCACGGTGCGGAATACAGTTTTATCTTTTTTGGATTTGCCTGCGGCGTGTTTTTAATTGTAGAACGGCCGCTAAAAAAGACGGTAAGCGCCATCCTTGGCAATAATAGCCGGACGCCGGTTATAAAATCACTTCTGGGCCACTTTTATTGTATCATCAGCATGATCGTACTCTTTATGTTTTTCCGGCTGGACTTAAAAAATGGTTTTGTGTTTTATGCAAACTTTTTCAATTTTACGCGGAACGTAAGTGTCCCGTTGGACATATTGTTCTTAACCGATACGCGATTTTACATTTTATTGAGCGGCGCTATCGCTTTTTGCTTCCCCTGGTGGCGAAAACTCCATATCCCGCTCAATACCGTAACGATTGCCCTGAAATACGCCGCGTTAATTATGCTGTTTGTCTGGTCCTTCGGCACCCTTGCCACGGATGCGTATAACCCCTTTATTTATTTCCGGTTCTGATGGAGTAATGGCATTTTTTATATACATGCGGTGGAGCCGCTTTTTTAACGGAGGCGTTATGAAAAATACAAAAAAGAGAAAAACCGCAAACAGGAAAGAAGCTGTAAAACCAACAAAAGCGCAAAGAATACAGCGGTTTATGCTTGCTGCCTTTGTGTTTATATTCTTTGCGGGCATTGCCATTCCACTGATTTTGCTTGACAAGAAGACCAGCCTGTCAATGCTGGAACGGAGGATGCTGGCATCTGTCCCTTCTAAAGTTTTTATTGGCGGCAAGCTGGACAGCAAAAGACTGGAAACGCTGCCCCGGGAAATAGACGCATATATAACCGACCGTTTCGCCGGGAGGAGCCGCCTTATAAGTTTTATGAACAAGGTTAATTTTTTTGTACTCCATAAGAGCCACGATAAAAAAATACTGGTTGGAAAAGATAAATGGCTGTTTTATATTGACAACTCTCTGGGGGATGAGTTTGCAAACTTTAAGAAAACAAATATATTTAACGAAGCACAGGTGCAGACATTTTTGAAAAGTATCACCCTGATTAACCGTGTATGTGAACAAAATAATATTAAATTTATCTTTTTAATAGTGCCTACTACCAGTTCGGTGTATCCTGAGAAATACCCATTCCCCCGACCTGAAGGAATGGCCCTCGTTGATCAATTACTGGCGGCGATGCCGCCTGAGATACGGGAAAAAACCATTTTTCCCCTGGAGTACCTTGTTTCAAAAAGGAGCAAGCATACCCAGCCCCTATATTATAACAACGGCCTTCACTGGAATAAGTTGGGGGTTTATTACACCTATGAGCTATTATATAAAAAGCTAAAGGCAGATTTTCCCAATCTCCCGGAAATATCTTTTAAGTTTACACCCTATATTGACCCTGGGGAGGATAACTACACCATGTTATGGTGGGGTATGAAACAATTCGGTGATTTTCTGGAATTGATGGATGTTGAACCTGTTGACGGTTGGCTTAATCACTATTCCTATGTTAAATTGGAAAGTGTGCAGGAGAATGAATTTAACACCGTAACCGGAAATGCCTCAAAAAAGGGAAAGTACGGTATCGTTACCGCAAATAGAGACCGAACCCTGCCAAGGGCGCTTGTAATGCGGGATTCATATTTTGTGGATCTGGAACCCTTTACCTCTTCGCTGTTTTCATCTGCGGAGTATGTTTGGACCCAGCCTGAAAAGCGGACCATACGTTATATAGAACAGATGCCGAGAAAACCGGATGTCTTCATCTGGGAAATAGCCGAACGGGGCCTGGAAGTACTCGGTACTGTAGAGCCGGGTTTCTTCCCCTATGATTGAGAATAGTGCTTTATAGCGAGGTGAAAGTATGAAACGATTTGTATGTATGACTTTGGCGGCAGTATTGGTATTTCAAAAAACAAAGGCCGATGTGCAGGCCGCTGAAGACGCGCTTTTTTCTTCAGAATTTAAGGATACTGAAACAGGCTACCGCAAGTACCTGGATGTTGATTCGTTTATCGACTGGTATTTTGTCAACGAGATAACCAAAAACCCCGATGCGCAGTTTTACTCCAGCGTCTATATGTATTACGATCCGGTAAAAGGGGAGGGCGCCGCCTATGCCGGTGAAGTTGGGTATGTCAAAAACTTTCTTACCCAACGCATTGCATGGCTTGATGTAAATCTGTAATATACACATTGGAGGATAACATGAAAAAGATCGTTTTAAAGGCCCTTGTCATTGGGATGATGGGTACAGTTATTCTGTCAGGCTGTAACGGCAAAAAAGCCGGTGCCGGCGCGGCGGGAAAACCGGTTTCCATAACCGTGGAAATTTTCGACCGGGGCACCGACGGCGGCAAATCGGACCCGACCAACAATAACTGGACTAACTGGATTAAGGAAAAAATTCTGAAGGATGAAAACATCATCGTCAAGTTTGTGCCGGTTTCCCGCTGGGACGAAAACACCGCCCTGAATAACCTGATGGCCGCCGGAAACCCTCCTGATGTGTGCCTTTCCTATTCTGCCGA
>BNVD01000247.1 GCA_025997835.1 Spirochaetia bacterium | reverse complement strand
GAGTCCTGTTTCGCGGTACCAAAGGCGAAGGGACCGGTACAGGCCGTAAACCACAATGCGGTACCTGCGGCTAACGCCGCAAAGAGTACACCGGCGGACATGCTGATATTTTTCATCTTAAAATCTCCTTTTGATGCTTCATGGTACCCCCCTATGGCAGTATTGTCAAGCAAAATTTACCAATTTTTACGAATTTTCCCCCGCCGGTTGAAGCAAATTACAGGGCATTGCCATATATAGGGCATGAATACAGACTTTATCCCGCCAACATTCGATTATATCGTTAAAGGCATATTTGGCAGCCAGGACGATATCGGGAACACCATCGGCTTACTCACACCCATTCTGGGCATAGCCCCGGAAGAGTACGCCGGTATGTTCATCGCAGACCCCCACCTCAGCCGCAGATGGCGGAAGGACAAGCAAAGCATCGTCGATGTCAAACTCACCCTCCCGTCCGGTAAAACCATCCACATTGAGGTCCAGATTGATGACCTGAAAAATATGGCCAAACGGGCCCTGCATCAACAGGCCAAGCGGATCGCCGATCAGATACAAAGTGGCGAAAATTACCAAAAACTCCGCCCCGTGATCAGTGTCCTAATCCTCGATCACATCATGTTTTCCGAGGAGCCGGACTATCTTAATCGCTATGAATTTCTCAATGTAAAAAGCCACCGGCCCTTTACGGATATTCAAAAAGTGATTACACTGGAGTTACCCAAGTTGCCGGAAACCGATGATGGCTGTCCGGTATGGCCCTGGGCGAAATTTTTTACCTGCCAATCAAAGGAGGCAATGCAAATGTTGGCAAAGTCCCACCCCGAAGTCCGTTCCCCGGTAGCAAAATACAAGAAACTGACCCTAACCCAGCGCATGCGCGACATCGCCTGGGAAAAACAACTGTTACGCATGGACAAACAGGCTCGCGAGGACTTTGTTCGTGATGAAGCCACGCAAACCATAGCCCGGAGGCTTAAAGCACGGGGCGTATCTATTGACCAGATCGCCGAAGATACCGGCCTTTCACTCGAAGAAGTAGGGCGGCTCTAAGCATGTTGGCAAAGTCCCACCCCGAAGTCCGTTCCCCGGTAGCAAAATACAAGAAACTGACCCTAACCCAGCGCATGCGCGACATCGCCTGGGAAAAACAACTGTTACGCATGGACAAACAGGCCCGCGAGGACTTTGTCCGGGATGAGGGTCTGGAACTCGGTAAACAAGAAGCCACGCAAACCATAGCCCGGAGGTTTAAAGCTCAAGGCGTATCTCTTGACCAGATCGCCGAAGCCACCGGCCTTTCACTCGAAGAAGTGGGGCGGCTGTAATCTCAGGGGACCCTCGGCTAATCAAAAGATTGTCCGCCCTTTTCTGGGTGTGGTGGCCGTTGCCTGGGGTCCACGCCCGGTCGTCTTTAGGCGCAGACACGCTTTCGCGTGCCAGTACTGGGCGTCCCTCGAAGAAGTGGACCGCCCCTAATCCCCCGCGCTATAGCCACCCAAATTTCCCCCCGCCGGTTGAAGCAAACTACAGGACATTGCCATATATAGGTATGGAGAAAACCATGCATAAAAATAATAGCTTTATTCCCCCTATGGACGACGATGTCGTTAAGGGACTCTTCGGCAACCGGAAAGACATGAGGCATACCATGAGGCTCCTCGAACCCATCCTGGGGCTTCAGGAAGATGAATTCAAGGGGATGGCCCTCCGCAATCCCATACTCGGGCGCCGGTGGAAAGGGGACAAGCTCTGTATCCTTGACATTCGGGTACGGACCAAATCCGGCATAGTGGTCGATGTGGAGTTTCAGGTTGAAGGCCAGAAGGACATCATCCAGCGTATCACCTATTACCTGGCCAAGTTGATTGTGGACCAGTTGGGTAGCGGCAACAACTACGGTCGGCTTCACCAGACCATCAGCGTACTCATTACCAGCCATCCCATAAAAGCGGGTGAGCCGGGCTATATGAACCACTATGGGGTGTGCAATCTAAAGACGGGCAAACCATTTACAGATTTGCAGAAGCTGATTATACTTAGTTTGTCTGCGGTTCCCGAAGCCGATGACGGTACGGCCGTATGGCCGGTGCTGAAATTCCTGAAATGCAAATCCAGGGAGGAGATCAATATGTTAGTGTTGTCACACCCGGAAATCGGCCCCATGATGGTGGAATACGAAAAGATGACCCTTGGCCAACGCTGGCGAGCCATCCGGGACGAAAAAGAAAAAAGACGGCGGGACAGAGTGGCCCGCGAGGACTTTGTCCGGGATGAAGCCATACAAACCGTAGCCCGGAGGCTTAAAGCACGGGGCGTATCTCTTGTCCAGATCGCCGAAGACACCGGTCTTACCCTCGAAGAAGTGGGGTGCCTGTAAGAATGTTGGCGACGAAACACCCTGAAATCGGCCCCATGGTGGTGAAATATAAAAAGATGACCCTTGGCCAACGCTGGCGGGCCATTCGGGACGAAAAAGAAAAAAGACGGCGGGACAGAGTGGCCCGCGAGGACTTTGTCCGTGATGAAG
>BNVD01000246.1 GCA_025997835.1 Spirochaetia bacterium | reverse complement strand
TCGTCAATAATGTTCAACTCAATGGCTTAATTAGAGGTACGGTTAATGACGCAACGATCAGCGGTTTAATAAAGCAAGCGGTCAATAACTCTTTAATAAGCGGAATGGCAAGAGAAAAAGTTTATAAATCATTCCACTGACATTATCACTGATTAAACCACTAATTTCAGCCTTAACCCGATCACTGACCATATGGGTATCAATTATCGGCCCATACATTAAGCCATAGTTTTTTATATCAATGTCATTAATACCGCTAAAAAAAGAACCTTTATAACCTTGCTTAGATAGTGAAAATACGAGTAAATTATCAATATAAGAATACGTCCCATTCCATTTTAAGAAAAAATCAAAATCAATCTCTTTTCTTCTTTCCCATGTGAAGTCATCCTTAATGGTCAACACATCTTTGATAGGTAATTTTTCCCATTCACCTTCAAACTTTGAGTGATTATCTGTATTGTCATATCCAGGGCCAGAGAGCGTAACAATGTAATACCCTTTATCAAGCAGGGAAAATTCCTCATCTGCCTTAGGCTCGTGGTCTTCCAATAAAGTTTGACCAAGATAATATCGGGATCTTTGGCCTGCCAGGTAATCTGTTTGTTTTATTCCTTCCTCATTTAGGGGACTGTTTACTAAAAAGCCGCTGGTAAAGTAAGACTCATCACCGAATGGAAGGTTGTTCGCTTTTTTAAGACCACTGAAACGATCATCATGATGCAAGGATAAATAATAATTTTCCATATTATTTAGTTTATAAGCGCCGTTAAAGAATTATCGCCATTTGGTGTTGGTTGATGTCAATAACCCGCTTATTATTAATACCCGTATATTCTGGTCATCCTATACCTAAAAAGCAGCATTAATGATAAGCGGGTTGTTGTCATATTTCCATAAGTGAAACCTGTAAAACATCACTATTTTTCTTGAATTCTATCACGTTTCCCTTCTTCAGTTTCCTTACAAAAGTTCTGTAGGACTTTGTATAATCATATTCGCTGGCTACAAATTTATGAGCGTCTTTCATGGTTTTCAAGTCAAATATATTGTTCCCGAACAAGCGTACAGCAGATCCTTTAACCAATTTTTCTTTTTTTCTGGCGCTTTGAACGTCTGAATTTTGGTTGGAAATTTTCCCGCCTTTGGAGCGGGTTTTATTAAGGCCCTGATATGCCAAACTGCTTTTTGTAAACTTCCCTATTTCGGTTAGTCTAAGATTAATATGCTTAAATTTTCTATAGTGTATAATTTCTTCTTTGTAATTACTTGTTATGCTAAAATCATTTTTATTTTTCTTAATAGTGCAAAGTGGTTTATCTCTTTCGGCCCAGAAAAATATAACCGCCTCATCCGCTGTCGCCGTGCTTATAAATATCAGCGTATCTGGCGTGTAACCTTTGTAGTCATCATCATTTTTCAGTATTTCCCCCGATGATGATATGACCAGAGAATACTCTTTGCCTCTTTCTATTTGTAAGTGTTGCTCATATTTCCATTCGCTTATCTTTACTTTTATATGTTGATTTTCCTTCCATTCTTTTATGCAAGTAACGAATATAGTAAGTAATTCTTTAGCCCAGTGATTGGCTATCATATTGCAGTTATTAAGCTGAGGGAGTATTTGACGGTAATCTTTGCCTTTGCCGGACTTCATGATTTCTTTATATCATGGATAGGAAAAGGAATCAATTTAAAAAAATGTATACTATTTTATACACTTGTAGTTAGATATACGTGACGGTATAATCCCGAAACTCTTCATATCATCTTCATTTCGTAGTTTTACCTCTTTGCGGAGATTTGTTTTTTGCCCCAAAAAAGAGGCATTTTTAAGCCGCCCCAAAACGGCGTAAAACCTTACAAAAAAAGAACACTATGGTATCCCTTCCATGAGCAAATACCCCTATGTTCTGCTCTATCAGTCATCATCAGTCGATAAATCAGGCAATGAACCAATCTCTGGAGAATGTTGCCAGGCAATATATACCTTAATTCACCAGCACCCCGGGGGACTTTACGCAAAAAAACCACTGGACGCTCCCCCCTTCTTCTGCCGATAATCATAGAATGAAGATCAAGGGAATCGTACTATTCGGCCTTGGGCTGTGTCTTTGGCTGGGACAGCCGGGGCCGCAGACCGTGAGCGCCCAGAGCGCGGAGGGGCGGTATGAGCCCTTTGTTTCCCGGATTAAGGCGGAGACGAGGAACAACCTTGTCCGTTTAAGCTGGCTGGATTCGCCTGAGGCAACGGGGCCGGTGTATATTTACCGGTCCCGAAACGAGTTTAATAAAAACAACCCCTATGCCCGGATTCAGCCTATTGAGGTGCCCCACGGGGTCCAATCGTATATTGATGAGGTGGTGGACTTTGGGACCTGGTATTATTTTATTGCCGCCAGTGACGGCGCGGGGTACCGGTACGCCGCCCCGCTTCCCCTTGATAATACCATAAGCGTTGCCGTGAACGCGCCTCTGGATTCGGCGGTTACGGGGCTTTGGGATCTGGAAGGGCCGGTTGCAATCGATTCCGGCATTGACGCCCTGACGGCGATGA
>BNVD01000245.1 GCA_025997835.1 Spirochaetia bacterium | reverse complement strand
AGGGCAGAACCTTAATCGAGCGTCAGGTGGTAGAGGTAATCACCCCCGGAACCACGGTAGACGAGGATTATCTTGACAAGGGCAGTTCCAATTATCTTGCGGCCCTGGCCTCCACCGCGAAATTCATCTCCTTCGCCTATATCGATCTATCCACGGGTGATTTTTTCGCCACCTCTTTTCCCTTTGAAGGGGCGTCTCCACGGCTCCGCCTGGAACTGGAACGGCTTCAGGTAAACGAAATGGTGGTCCAGGAATCGCTCGTGGAAGAGGTTCCGGCCCTTGCGGAGGCGGCGGCGGACAAGCCCGGCAGGGTGATAAACCGCTGGGCGGACTGGCTTTTCGACAGCAGCCGGAGCCGGGACCGGCTGGAACGGCAATTCGGAGCCGCCGCCCTCAAAGGCTTCGGCCTGGAAGAACATTCCCCGGAAATCATCTCCGCCGGGGCCCTGCTGGATTACCTCGACGATACGGCGAAAACCTTCATCCCCCATGTCCGCTTTCTCACCCTGTACGGGGACTCGGAATACCTGGGGCTGGACGAATCTACCCAGCGCAACCTGGAACTTGTCCGTAACCTTAGGGACGGGGAAAGCCGTTTTTCCCTGCTTGAGGTGATGGACGAAACCCGTACCGCTATGGGTAAGCGCCTCTTAAAGCGGCGCATCCTCCATCCTTTGCGGGATACGAAACGCATCAAAGCGCGCCTCGATATGGTAGACACCCTCTACCGCGATCAGGGGCATTTGGCATCCTTCCGGGAACTGTTGGGCAAGACCCCGGACCTGGAACGTCTCTGCTCCCGGCTTGCCATGGACAAGGCCCACGGCAAGGATATGGCGGCGGTAAAAAATGCGCTTGCGTCCTTTACCGCGATTGAAGTACTGGTCCGGGAATCGGGCATACTGTTTGAGGGCGAAAGCGAGGGTAAAGGCGGCGATGACGCGTTCTCCATCAGAGGCGATGGCCTTACCGCGCTTATGGACCTGCGGGACCTCCTTGAACGGGGTATTGTCGAAGACCCGTCCATCCTCTTAACCGAAGGCAACCTTATTCGGGAAGGGTTTGATGAAGATCTGGACAAGCTCCGCAAGGTTAAGGATAACGGGCGGCAGCTTCTGGAAGCCTATCTTGAGGAGGAACGGGCAAAAACCGGCATTTCAAGCCTTAAAATCCGCTATAACCGGCTTATCGGCTACTTTTTCGAGGTTACCAAAAATCAGCTTTCCCGGGTGCCCCCCCGGTTCATCCGGCGGCAGGGCATGGTAACCGGGGAACGGTTTACCACCGACCGGCTTGCCGCCCTGGAATCAGACATCAACGGCGCCGCCGACAAGGTGGTGGAACTGGAACGGAAGCTGTTTCTGGAAATCAGGAACGAAGCCAAGGCCCAAATCCCCCAATTGTCCGCCGCCGCCCGGCGCATCGCCTGTCTGGATACCGCCCAGTCTCTGGCCCGGTCCGCCACCATCCGGGGCTGGGTACGCCCCGCCGTGGATGAGCAGAACCGTATACGGATCATCGAAGGCCGCCACCCGGTGGTGGAAGCCCATCTTAACCGGGGTGAGTTCATCCCCAACGACGCGGTATTGTCGGGGGACGGGATTACCTTCGCCCTGATCACCGGCCCCAACATGGCGGGCAAATCGACCTATCTCCGTCAGGCGGCGCTCATCACCATCATGGCCCAGATGGGGAGCTTTGTTCCCGCCCGTGAAGCGGAAATCGGTATCGCCGACCGCATTTATTGCCGGGTGGGCGCATCGGACAACCTGGCCCGCGGGGAATCAACCTTCCTCATGGAAATGAACGAAACCGCCTATATCCTCAACACCGCTACCGAAAAGAGCCTGGTGATCATGGACGAGGTGGGCCGCGGCACCGGCACCAACGACGGCCTTGCCATCGCCTGGGCGGTAAGTGAAGAACTGCTTAACCACATCAAATGCCGGACCCTCTTTGCCACTCATTACCACGAACTGGCCGGTATAACCCACCCCCGTCTGGCAAACCGTTCAATGGAAGTACTGGAAAAAGACGGTGAAATTGTCTTTCTGCGGAAACTGCAGGAAGGAGCCGCCGCCGCATCCTACGGTATCCACGTGGCCCGCCTGGCCGGCATTCCAGGCCGGGTTCTCCTCCGTTCAGGGGTCATCATGGACAGCCTCGACCGGCGGGCCAGTACCATCGGACCTGGTTCCGCGCTTCCCGCCGGTGTGCCCCCTGCGGACCCCCTTACCGATAACCGCTATGCCCGCTTCCTCGAAGATATGGCCGCCCTCACCCCCGACCGCATGACCCCAATGGAAGCCCTGAACCGGCTCTACGCCTGGAAGCAGCTTTTCAACGAAAAAACCATCGCCCGCCCGCCCCGGAGCGTCAAAGCACCGCCCCTCCCGTCCCTGTTTGACTGATCCGGTGCCTTGACTTTCGGTCGTTTTTGTAATAGATTAAGAGCGAAGGAAATGAAAAAAGAAGTAAAGAGACGGGAGGATAACGGAAAAGAAGCCACTTGGATTGTGGCTATCACCGGTTTAATTACGGCTATTGCAGCCTTGATATCAGCCGTTGCCACATTGATAA
>BNVD01000244.1 GCA_025997835.1 Spirochaetia bacterium | reverse complement strand
CCCCGGCGGCCCTTCTGCTCCATCCCGTAGATGTAAGCCTTTTCCCGGATTTCCACCTCAATAATCACCTGGGGTTTATGGACATCCACCTTTAGGTCAGGGAGGGCCGCAAGGACCGCCTCGCCCCCGTCTCTCCGTATACTAAAGGAATCCATAGGAAAGCTCTTGTCGGTCCTGCGCGCCTCAATCTTAAAGGTCCGCACCCCCCGCGCTACACATTCACGGGCAACCTCTATACAGGCCGCTATCACCGCTTCCGCCTGTTTTGCGCAGACCCTGGTTTTTGCCCATCCGGTAATCCCCATAAGCCGGTCCAGTATCCCCTCAACCGCTGTGGTTACCTCTTCCCGGCACCGCACATAAAAGCGGCCGTTGGTAGTAACGATTTGGGCCGCCGTTCCACGGAGCCTGGCCGCCAGATTACGTTTCAGAGTCTGCTCAAAGACCGCCCGGTTCCCGCCTTTCAGGGTAAGTTCCCCAAGTTTGAGGAGATAAGTAACTGTCTGTATTGAAGTAGTTTCTGTCATGACGATCGTGTTATATCGCAAGTATACGTGATGTTAGCCGTTTTTTAATAGCCATTAGCGGCGGCAATGGAGAGGGGATATGCTTTCACTCGCACTAAAGCCACCAAAAAAGGCTCTTCCCCACACCCAGAGTGAATGGTAATGCGTATACCCGACAAAGGCGGGCGGTGCGGCGGGTGGCCCCTCCCTGGGACATTATGACGACCTACAAAAAACCTTAAACCGCCTTAGCCGGTAACGCGAATCCCTCAGAGAGAAAACGCGCCTGGTTCGAGCAAAGTTGTTGTTCATCTGGCCCGGGGAGGGGCTGCCCGCGCACCGCCCGTATACGCCAGTAATAGCAGATTACAGCCTCCCCAATATCCCTGTAATCGCCCCCACCAGCGCCTCAATATCTTCACCAGCTGTAGACCAGCCCTGGGAGATACGGATACCTTCAAAGCCGGTCTTTTCGTCCACCCCCATGGCGGCCAGTATGGGACGGGCCTTTTTGTCCGACGAGCAGGCGGACCCGGTGGATACGGCGAACCCCTCATCATCCAGCGCACGGACCATCACTTCGCCGGGGATGCCGTCAAAGGCGGCCTGTAAGATATAGGGGGAAAACCGCCCGCCGGCCTCCGCGTCCCGGCGGGAATAAGGTATCAGGGTACAGCGCTCTGCCCTCAGGAGCCCGTCAATCAAGACCCGCATACGGGATGATGCCGCGTCATACTCCGCCTTAACCGTCGCAGGTCCTGCACGATGCTCAAGACAATCCGCTAAAGCAAGCGCGCCGGCGACATTTTCCGTCCCCGGCCTGATCCCCCCCTCCTGACCGCCCCCGGCAGAGAGCACTTCCAGAGGTTTACGCAGGTAGAGCAGCCCGATACCGCGGGGCTTGATTGACGGGCTCCTGAGGGCAGAGCGCTGTACCCTGATACCTTATTCCCGCCGGGACGCGGAGGCCGGCGGGCGGTTTTCCCCCTATATCTTACAGGCCGCCTTTGACGGCATCCCCGGCGAAGTGATGGTCCGTGCGCTGGATGATGAGGGGTTCGCCGTATCCACCGGGTCCGCCTGCTCGTCGGACAAAAAGGCCCGTCCCATACTGGCCGCCATGGGGGTGGACGAAAAGACCGGCTTTGAAGGTATCCGTATCTCCCAGGGCTGGTCTACAGCTGGTGAAGATATTGAGGCGCTGGTGGGGGCGATTACAGGGATATTGGGGAGGCTGTAATCTGCTATTACTGGCGTATACGGGCGGTGCGCGGGCAGCCCCTCCCCGGGCCAGATGAACAACAACTTTGCTCGAACCAGGCGCGTTTTCTCTCTGAGGGATTCGCGTTACCGGCTAAGGCGGTTTAAGGTTTTTTGTAGGTCGTCATAATGTCCCAGGGAGGGGCCACCCGCCGCACCGCCCGCCTTTGTCGGGTATACGCATTACCATTCACTCTGGGTGTGGGGAAGAGCCTTTTTTGGTGGCTTTAGTGCGAGTGAAAGCATATCCCCTCTCCATTGCCGCCGCTAATGGCTATTAAAAAACGGCTAACATCACGTATACTTGCGATATAACACGATCGTCATGACAGAAACTACTTCAATACAGACAGTTACTTATCTCCTCAAACTTGGGGAACTTACCCTGAAAGGCGGGAACCGGGCGGTCTTTGAGCAGACTCTGAAACGTAATCTGGCGGCCAGGCTCCGTGGAACGGCGGCCCAAATCGTTACTACCAACGGCCGCTTTTATGTGCGGTGCCGGGAAGAGGTAACCACAGCGGTTGAGGGGATACTGGACCGGCTTATGGGGATTACCGGATGGGCAAAAACCAGGGTCTGCGCAAAACAGGCGGAAGCGGTGATAGCGGCCTGTATAGAGGTTGCCCGTGAATGTGTAGCGCGGGGGGTGCGGACCTTTAAGATTGAGGCGCGCAGGACCGACAAGAGCTTTCCTATGGATTCCTTTAGTATACGGAGAGACGGGGGCGAGGCGGTCCTTGCGGCCCTCCCTGACCTAAAGGTGGATGTCCATAAACCCCAGGTGATTATTGAGGTGGAAATCCGGGAAAAGGCTTACATCTACGGGATGGAGCAGAAGGGCCGCCGGGG
>BNVD01000243.1 GCA_025997835.1 Spirochaetia bacterium | reverse complement strand
GGACATCTTCTATGAGCGTCAGGAACCGAACGGCGCTATCCGCTCGGCCTACAACATCGAAACCGGGCTCCCGGAACTCAGCCCGGACAACCCCGATGGCTTGGCCCTGCCCCTGTTCGCCTGGGCGGAATTCAACCTGTACCACAAAACGGCGAACAAAAAGCGGGTAAAGGACGTCCTCATCATCCTCGACCGGTACATAAACTGGATCGAGGAGGAGTTCAAAGCCCCCAACGGCCTCTACAAGGTTCCCGTGGCCGCTACCGGCATGGCCAGCCCCTACCGGAAGCAATCGGCCTATCCCATAGACTTCAACGCGGTTATGGCCATCAACGTCCTCTATATGTCCGCCCTGGCGGATATTCTCAACGACAAGGACGCAAGTTTCCGGTACAAGCGCCACTACTTCTCGTTAAAAACCCGGATCAACAACCTGATGTGGGATAACGACGACGGGTTCTACTACGATTTGGATAAGGACGAGCAGCGCATCCCCGTAAAAACCCTGGCAGGCTACTGGCCCCTTTTGGCGGAGATCCCCAACGATGACAAGGCGGAGCGGATCATCAACAAACTTTCCGACCCCGGCTATTTTGGGGCCCCCCACCCCTTCCCCGCGCTGGCGGCCAGCGAGCCGGGGTTCAGCGAAACCGGCAACGGCTTTGACGGATCGGTCTACCCCCACCTCACTTTTATGGTGGTCAAGGGACTGGAACGGTACCAGCGCTGGGACCTTGCACGGGAATGTGCCATCCGGCACCTCTACTTCGTCCTTGACTCCATGAGCCCCGACGGGAACCACCACAAGGGCAACCTCTGGGAAGCCTACCTCCCCTTTAAGGAAGGCCCCGCCCAATGGCCGGACCATCCCGGTTTCCCCCGGCCCCAGTACCTTACCTACGCCGCCCTTTCCACCATCTGCCTGACCATCGAAAACATCATCGGCCTTTTAATCTCCCTGCCCCGCAAGACCGTGGACTGGATCATCCCCAACCTGGAAATCATGGGAGTAGAAAACCTGTCGCTGA
Organism: Spirochaetia bacterium; assembly: GCA_025997835.1. Taxonomy (GTDB): domain Bacteria; phylum Spirochaetota; class Spirochaetia; order Treponematales; family Breznakiellaceae; genus BNVD01. The sequence continues at coordinate 1,595 of BNVD01000243.1, read as the reverse complement.
AAAAAAACATGATTACTATCCTGTCCAACAAAAGCGGCCGCGGCTGGGAAATCTACATGGAAAGCGAAAAACTATACTATTTTACCATTAACATTCTGGGTAAAAAAAAGAAAACCCTGCCCATACCATCGGGGAAGTGTTCTATGCTGATAGATAAACTGTAGTTTATCTATTAACATTTAGTTGATCGATAAACTGTAGTTTACTACCGAAAGATGATTCCCTCTTCGACGTTCATCCGGTCGATAATCACCAGCGACTCGATGCGGATGCCGTTATCCCGGAGCCGTTTGCCGCCGTTCTGAAAGCCCTTCTCGATGACCACACCGGCCCCGGCGATAACCGCTCCGGCGGCTTTCGTAATGGCAGCCAGTCCTTCTATGGCGCAGCCGTTTGCGAGGAAATCGTCGATAATCAGGATTGATTCGCCGGGCAGGAGGTACGGGCGGGGTACGGTGATGGTGTAATCCACACCGTGGGTATATGATGTTACTTCCGCACAGTAGAAATCATCATTTATATTTTTCGCCCGGAACTTCCGCGCAAATGCCACGGGGACATTCTTGAAGTACTGTGCGGTGATACAGGCAACGCCGATCCCCGAAGCCTCAATGGTGAGGATCCGGTCTACCGTGACGCCGGCAAAACGCCGGGCAAACTCCCTGCCGATTTCGTTATACAGCACAACATCGGCCTGCTGGTTCAGAAAGCTGCCGACGTTCAGGATACTGCCGGGCATCACCGTTCCATCGGTGCGGATTTTGTCTTTTAGCAACTGCATTGTACGGTCCCCCCGGATAATCTAGCATGGCATGGGGAAACGGGTCAAGGAGACGCTTTACAACCCCTCCCGGAATTGTCTATACTCTTTTATATGAACATTGATAGTGCGGATTTATACCGTGGATTGCAATACGGAACGGCACAGGGGGCTTTTGGCAGCGGGCTCTTTCAAAAATTGCTGGGGGGAAAGACCAAAGAGGATATTAAAAACAGTCCGCTGCTCGCCCCGCTGTTGAAACATATCGCGGAAAAACGGGACGCGTTTTTACAAACCGGTATACCCCATTTGCCCTGGAGCCTGTTTAAACTTTTCGACACCTCAGGTGAACGGAATCAATACGGCAGCCCTTTCGGTGAACGCCGCAGCAGGCTGGTAGTTCTGGCCCTTGCTTCCTGGCTTTGGGAACGGCCTCTGGATATATCCGCTCTGGAGGATTGTATCTGGGCCATCTGTGACGAATACTCCTGGAGCCTCCCGCCCTTTATGGAAGGTACTTCCCTCTCAAAAGTGGAAGAGAACCGCACCCATCTGGCGCTTACGTCCTGCGAAACCGGTTTTGTCCTGGCGGAATGCTGCGCCATGCTGGAAGGGATCCTTGCCCCGGCGGTCCTTGCGCGGGCACGGGCAGAGATCCGGCGCCGGGTCATAGACAGTTATCTGGAACATGGGACGTTGTTGTATTGGGAACTGATGGACAATAACTGGTGTGCGGTCTGCGCCGGCAGTATCGCTGCGGCGGCGTTATATCTTGTGGAGGATGATCTGCTCCTTGCGGGCCTCCTCCAGCGGCTTGCACCCACCCTTAACCGGT
>BNVD01000242.1 GCA_025997835.1 Spirochaetia bacterium | reverse complement strand
CAGTATCGCGGAATATTTGTGCTTCCCATCTGGCTATCCATACGATATGCTACACAATGAATCTGTATAGCGATATTTGGACAGAATAGTTTTTTAATTTCCCTTTGCAATTTACTCCAGGGTTTCACTAATACCTCCTTATCTTAAAATGCACTCTCTGTCGATCATATCGATTGGCGGACATGACTTTGACTTTACGACCTATATCATGTTCATAATATATAAATTCGGATAAATTCTGATACTTTATAAGCATCCGCTTATTAATGATAGTCTAACGTACCGATAATAAAGGAGTAAGAATGTCATACAATGTTGTAGTGAAAATATATTCTAAAACATATTTTGTAATATTTTGCATACCTGAATATTTTTCAGTAAAAAATCATTCCTGCTCATATTGTCTTTAAAATATAAATCAAACATTTTCCCTACATTACAAATCGTTGGCCGTTTATCATAAATGGAACATAAGTTGTTTTTAAGAAAACGGCAAACACCGTCACCTCGGCCCAAGCTGACGAATACATCTATTCCCTACGACAAGAGGGGCGGGCTGCCTCATCTGTCCGACTGGATGTTTCTAACGCATCTTCCTTTTTCAACTTTATTTCCCGCAGACATAAGGAAATAGTAAATCCGTTCCGGGGAACAAGGGCAAGACCAGCAAATAGGGCAGTAAGGCTGACCATCATTCCTACGGATGATGAAATGAAACTGATTTTACGCAGCGTCCCTCCGCTTGAAAAAGCCATAATCACTTGTATGTCATCAAGGGGATTCCGCATAGGAGCATTACCATCCCTTTCCCTTTGGGGGAATAAGTTTAAGGCTCAGAGTAAGCAGATGGACATTGGGGGCGAGATACCCCAAGAAGCGATACAGGCTATTAAGGAAGCCGGACTGAACGCTCATAAGCCTTTCTCTGACTGGACGGATAATGCCCTCCGTTGCCGGGTTGATAATCAGATGGAAAAGTTGTTTAACGGAAACCAGATAAGGGCGCAGTATAGCAGCCACGATTTCAGACATTACTACGCCGTGGCTGAATACAAGAAGAATAAGGACATCTACCGGGTGTCAAAGCTCCTATTTCATTCCAGCATTGCCATTACGGAACGCTATCTTAAAGGTCTTGGTGTTGTGGAGATTTGAAGAAAAACATTTTTAAGGGATTTTTTATGTCTGAAAAAGGAAAGTTGGTATTTTACCTTAAAGAAGAAATAGATGCTAAAATACAGATTTTAGCGGATGTTCATTCAGAATTGATTGCTCTTGGTGATATGGTTGAAAAATTACTTATGGACCCGGAAGACATGGAAGAAGGAACTCCAAATGGTGTAAAAATCATTATTACAAGAATTAAAGAACAAGTAATGAATGTAATAAATAGCAGTTGTCATTAAAGGTCTATTACTATTTTGAAACGATTATGATATTTCATTTTGAGTAGCAATATGTAATTCTCAATAATATCCTTATCGAGTTGATATAATTTTGAACAGGATGATTGGTTAAAACCTCCGCCGTTATATGATTTTGAAACTAATAATATTTCCTTATTGTCCAATAATTGTTGTGTTAGCTTGTAAATCATTCTTGGCTTAAAATGAAGTTGTTCAGCAAGGTATGTAGCATCCATATATCGGAGTCCATCTGCGTCTTGGTTGTGGGGTTTTAGATTGGTAGAGACATACCAGCAAGATAGTAAATTAAAGTAATTGGTGAGCCGCTTGTCATTCATTTCTAATTCCTTTCTTTAGGAATTAGTCTGCTGTTTCATCAGTCCAAAGCTCACATTGAGATATGACAGTTTGTATAGCATCTTCCATGCCTTCCGGTGGATACTTGTATTTTTTAAGGAGCTTTTTAACCGCCATCCGCATACCGGCTCTGGCTGATTTTTTTATCTGCCAATCTATGGTCCGGCTCTGCCTGAGCATATCGGTTAGCTCACGAGTCATTTCCCGAAGCTGGTCATTGGTGTAGAAATCCTTGACGGCATCAGGTTTGGTGATGGCGTGGTAAAAGGCAAGCTCTTCTGAAGTAAGGCCGAGGTCATCCCCTTCCTTATGGGCCGACGCTATATCGGCAGCCATCTTTTTAAGTTCATCTATTACATCGGCGTTAGATAATTGTCCGTTACGGTAGGCGTTCATCAGTTTTTTCATTCGCTCTGAAAACTTTTCAGCCTGAACGGTGTCTGTCCTGTTGAATACCCTAACCTGTTCTGAAATCAATTTACGCAAGAGTTCTGCCGCAAGGTTCTTTTCTTTCATGCGGGCTATTTCTTCAAGAAACTTGGGGTCAAATAGGGAAAAATCTTCCTTGGCTCCATCAAAAAGATTGATAACACCCTCGCTCTTAATGCTCTGTCTTAAAAGTTCGTTTATCTGGTTATTGATTTCAGTAAATGAAAGTTTTCCGTGTTCAGTAATACGGCTTGCGGCAACCCTGACCACTTCAAAATAGGCGGATTCATACCGCTGGTTTTTATCCAAAAGACTTTGACAAAGCGTTTTTACCTGTTTCAGTAATAGGGCTTCTTTCCTGAATTGCTTTTGAGTTTCTTCATCTTTACCAAGGATAAAGTTAATTCCGCCGGTTATGGTCTTTGCCCTCTGTGCGTCATCTGA
>BNVD01000241.1 GCA_025997835.1 Spirochaetia bacterium | reverse complement strand
TACCAGTATGGGGTACGCCAGCGCGGCGGACACCTTGTCCCGGAGCTTTTTCTGCTCCTTCAGGTACGCAGCAAGCCGGGGGAATATCTGTTCCACTGAGCCCGCCTTGTCTCCCACCGTGATCATCCCCCGGTATATGGGCGGAAAGGTCTCTTTCATGGAACAGACCGCTGCCGCAAAGGAGGCGCCCTTGTGGATGCGGCCAAGGATTTCACCGGCAAGACCCGCCGCGCCGGTACTATCTCTGCGCGCGGTCCTGCCAACGCCGCGCAATGCGCGACGCATCACGCCCAATACTTCCAGTGCGTCCCGCAGTGACAGCCCCGATTCAATGAGCAGTTCCATCATCTCCGTAAATTCCAGCACCGCCTTGTTGGTACGGCTTTTCTTCATCACCCGTCTCCTTCGGCAATAAGCACTTCCCGTTCCACTTCGCCAATGGTGGTTAGTCCTTCTGCGACTTTTTGCAGGCCATCCTGAAGCAGGCTCCGCATACCCTGCCGCCGCAAATACGCGCTGATGCCGCCTGAGTTTTCCCGTCCCATGATCAATTCTTCCAGTCCCGCGTCGGAGCAAAATAACTCGGAAATCACCGTTCTTCCCGCAAAACCCGTATGGCCGCACGTCTCACAGCCGGAACCGGCATACAGCGTATCCGTTTGTATTCCTGCCAGAGCGAGGATGCGGCTTTCTTCAACAGTAATCGTGCGGGCCGTTTTACACCGGGGACATATCTTTCGTACCAGCCGCTGGGCCGCCGCGCCTTTAAGCACCGATGCGGTCAAATAGGGTTCGACACCCATGTTGATAAGCCGGGGAATTACCGAAGCGGTATCATTGGTGTGGAGAGTTGACAGCACCAAATGGCCGGTCAATGCCGAACGGAGGGCGATTTCTGCGGTGGCGGAGTCCCGGATTTCGCCTATCATGATTATGTTGGGATCCTGCCGCAGTACCCGCCGCAGCAGCGTATCAAACCCCAGGCCGATATGTTCATTGGTCTGTATCTGGTTTACCCCCGGCACAAGAAACTCTACCGGGTCTTCAATGGTGATAATTTTTACTGCGTCCGACACAATTTCACTCAATATGGCATTGAGGGTGGTAGTCTTTCCACTCCCGGTCGGACCGGTTACCAGAATAAGCCCGTGGGGGAGACGCAGCAATCCCCGGAGCCGGGACACCTGTTCCGCAGTAAACCCCAGTTCCGGCAGGGATGATGCGGCGGTCTTTTTCCCCAATATCCGCAGTACAATGGATTCACCGCCGGTTACGGGAATAATCGACACCCGGAGGTCAACATGCTCCTCACCGACAGACACCGTGATTCTGCCGTCCTGGGGCTGCCGGCGTTCCAGAATATTGAGGTTCGCCATTATTTTGATCCGGGAAGAAATTGCGGCAAAGCGGTTTCCTTCGATGGTACGAATGGTGCGCAATGCCCCGTCGATGCGGTACCGGACCCGGACCATACCGCCAGAGCATTCAAGGTGAATGTCCGATGCCCCCGAATGGATGCCGTCAATGCAAATCGAATTGACCAGATTGATAATCGGCGCATCGTTGGCCAGCTTGTCCAGTAAAACACTGCTGTCGGAAAGGGCATCCCCATCGTCACGGTCCAGCGGGTCCGCCTCACCCATTTTGCTGCCCAGCCATGCGGATAGTTCCGCCCCGTCAAGGCCGGTAAAATCAACAGTTTTCCGGTGGAAATTCATCAAAGTGTTTTTTGTTTCCGCCGTTGCCCGTTCGGTTATACCAACAGTTACCCGGTCATCCGCTTCCCGGAGTTTGATAACCCCATGCGTTTCGATATACTCAACCGGGTATTGGGCCGTCCCTTCCGGCAGGGGATACCAGGATTCCAGCGCCGTCCGTTCACCGATTGTGTCCGCGATCATTTGCTTCCTCCAATAGGAACTGCACTGGCGGTTCCCTGGGGAGCCGCAACGAAGGTGCGGTAGTACCGTTCAATCCGCTGGGCGGTATCCTGTTCTTCCTCCCCGTCTCCGACAAGATAGGGAACGATGTAGATTACGATTTCTGTTTTTTCTTTCGTATCCACCCGGTCCCGGAAAAGGTGTTTAACTAGGGGAATGTCCCCAAGCAAGGGAACTTTTTTGGTGTTTTTGTTGGTGTCCTCTTTTATCAGGCCGCTTAACACAATCGGTGTTCCCGATGGGGTACGGATTTGGGTGTTGACGATACGTTCTGAAGTTGAAGGAATCGCCGAGGCATCCGCCTGAGGGTTGTTGTTCTGCTTCGAAACGGTAGCATTTACCGCGATAGTGATCATGTCGTCGCCGGATACCCAGCCGTTCAGCGCAACGATAAGGCCGGAACTGATTTCACGGGTTACCCCCGTCCGCGTCAGGCTGCCCGTATCGGCGTCCACCTCAAACTCCTGGTACCGGTAGGTATCGGTGTTCTGAAACCGGAGTTCCTGTCCAGAGATTCCGTTCAGGGTAGTATCGGCGTACACCTGCGCGGTGTTCTCCCCAAGCTGGGCGCTTAAATTAAGCGCGAACTGATAGCCGAATTGGGACACCACATCAAAGTTCAGGCTCATGACATTTGACAAACTGCCGAGAAAAGACATACCCGGAACCGCACCCTCTTCGGATTTGGCGGCGCTTATGCTTCTG
>BNVD01000240.1 GCA_025997835.1 Spirochaetia bacterium | reverse complement strand
AATCTATTTTGCGAATACGGTGGTTTTGTGTGTCCGCAACATAGAGGTTCCCGATGCTGTCTACTGCTAAACCTTTAGGCTGCTTGAACTGTGCCTCTACGAACCGGCCGTCGCGATACCCTTCTCCAGCGGCTCCGATAATGGTGGTCACTTCTTGGGTTTCAATATTTACTTTGCGAATATGGTTGCCGTCTATAAAATAGAGGTTCTTACCGTACAGTGCGAGAGCGCCCGGTCCGCGGAGCTTTGCATCTGTACCGAAAGCGTCGTAGACGACATTGTCATTGTTTCCGGCAAAGGTGGAGACCTGGGGCATCCTGCCGCGCGCAATTACCGTAGCCGTGAGCGGCAGGGTCTGCGTGTCAAAGGCGGCAGCGGCTACGGTGATTTGCTGGCCGCTTCCTGCGGCAGCCACATAGTCCAAGAAGGTAATGGTAACCACCGTGGGGCTGACGACTTTCACCAGGCCGCCCGTCAGGTTGGGAAATCCGGGTATTCCCGGCGTGGTGATGGTGAATTGCGACAGGAGCGGGGTTGTGATAAAGGTGCTGGTGCCGGTCAGCGTAATGGTCAACGTGTGGTTGCCGACTGCGGAATTGAATGGCGCCGATACAACGGGGGTTTTCGTGACCTCTATTGTCGCGGTGTTGCTGGGCGCCATTGCGGTCGGGACACCGCCGCCGCTTGCGTAGTGGTTGGTTACTTCCACATAGTAGTAGCGGGTTCCCACGGTATTGGTGGAGGGCGTGTAGGTTGGGCCGGTTTCCCCGGTGATTAGTGAGCCGCCGGAATTCGCGCCAGGGGTCAAAGACTCAAACCACTGATACGAGAAGGAATCGCTTTCGATTGCGCTTGCCGCTACCGAAAGGGCAATTGGCGTAGTGCCCAGGGGATAGCTTGCGTTCGCGGGGTGTCCGTCGAAATCGGGGGGTAGGGCGTCGTTGGACACCGCGATCTGCGCGACGGCACTGGTTTTCGTTGCGGTCTGGCTGCCTGAAACGTTGTAGTTCGTGTTGGTCACCACCACCCAGTAGTAGAAGGTTCCCAGGGTACCGGTGAGGGGCGTGTATTCGGCGTCTTCTGCCCCGGTGATTTTTGTGCTGGCGGAAAAGTCGTTAGTAAAACCTTTATACCACTGATACGAGAGGATTCCGTCGTCGCTTACGTCTGCCTCTACCTTAAGGCGAGTTGCCGGATCGTCCGGCTTATAGGTTGCGCTCGTGGGATCGAGGGTGATATTGGGGGGTAGGGCGTCGACTCGCGGAATGACCTCTATCGTTGCGATGGCGCTGGTTACCGTTGCGGTGTGGTTACCGTTAACGCTGGTGTTCGTGTTGGTCACCACCACATAGTAGGAGATGGTTCCCAGGTTAGCGGTGGAGGGCGTGAAGAGTGGGGAGTCTGATGGAGAAGTACAGGCTAAGCCGGTGCTGAAATCAAACCACTGATACGAGAGGAATCCGCCGGTAAGGGAATCCGCAGTGGTTGCCGCTACCGTAAGGGTTGCCGGCATGGTCTGGCCATAGATTGCGCCCGCGGGATGGGTGCCGATAAACGGGGTTGCGGCGTGGACGAGCGTCGTGACCGCCACGATGGCGCTGTTTACCGTTACGTACTGGGTACCGTTAACGGTGGTGTTCCTGTTGGCCATTTCCACATAGTAGAGGGCGGTTCCCATCTCGTCGGTGCGGGGCCTGTAGCTTTGGCCGTTTTCCCCGAGGAGTACCGCCGAATCCTTATACCACTGATACCGGAGGTCTCCGCCGTTAGCGGCATCCGCAATGGTTGCCGTTACCCTAAGGTCATGTGACGTCGTGTCCTTGTCATATTGTGCGCCCACGGGCTCGGTGATGATATCCGGGGTTGCGGCGTGGACGAGCGTCGTGACCGCCACGATGTTGCTGTTTACCGTTGCGATCTTTTTACCAGTAGCATTGGCGTTCGTGTTTTTCACCACCACATAATAGTAGACGGTTCCCATCTCGTCGGTGGGGGGCATGTAGCTTTGGCCGACTTCCCCGGAGATTATTGAGGCGCTCAATATGCTGGGACTCGTACTACGATACCACTGATACGAGAGGATGCCGCCACTGGCGGAATCCGCAATGGTTGCCGTTACCGTAAGCGCAGTTGCCGTGCCGCCCTTGTTATAGCGTGCACTTGCGGGCTGGCCGGAGATACCCGGATTTGCAACATTGACGAGCACCGTGACCGCCGCGGTGACGCTGTTTACCGTTGCGATCTGGGTACCGGTAACGCTGGTGTTGCTGTTGGTCACCAACACGGAGTAGTAGACGGTTCCCATCGTGTCGGTGGGGGGTGTGAAGCTTTGGCCTCTTGCCCCATTAATGGGTCGACTGCCGGGAAAGTGGTCATTCTGATTGGAATACCACTGATACGAGAGGCTCCCGCCGCTGCCGATATCCGCGCTGGTCGCCGTTACCGTAAGGGCCGTGGCGGGGGTCCCCAGGGGGTAGATCCCGCCTGTAGGCTCGGTCATGATAACCGGGGGCGCGGCGTCGTTGCCCCGTACACTGACCCCTACCGCCGCAGCGTTGCTCCGTGTCTGTGCGACCGGGTTACCGTTGACCCCGCTCTTCGTGTTGATTACCACCACCCAGTAGTAGACGGTTCCCGTTGCGGCGGTGGATGGCGT
>BNVD01000239.1 GCA_025997835.1 Spirochaetia bacterium | reverse complement strand
TCCTGAGAGGGCTTGAAAAGGTGAACATAGAATGGGATTTGGTTACTCTGGCCTATGACTTCAGGCGTTTATTTGCCCTTTCTCAAGGATGAACCGGTAAGGGAGGCTGCAATTACCCGGGGAAAAAAGGATTATAGGCCTTTTCCCCCGGTACTTCGGCAACAAACTTCCCCGTTACGCGGAAAAGTACATAACCCGATTGAAAAGCGCGACAGGCTCCTAGGGTAATTCAAAGAACAACCGGGGCAGTTGGCCGCCGTTGGTGGTACCGAGCAGCCAGTACCTCCCGGGGCCCGAACCATCGCCGGAGTGCCATTGACCGGCGTTGTTAGGATTGGGGTAATCGGGGAAGGAATTGGTCATACCAGAGAAGTCGTCATCAGCCCCGATTCCCTTAGCTGTTCCTGTTACCGATGACGCCAAGTAGTAGCAGACGGTAATGGAACCGCTGCCACCATGGGACCCCGCAATCCCGCCGACAGTGTTGCCGGTCCCGGTCACCGCGCCGGTGTTGTAGCAGGCGGTGATACCGCCGCCGCTCGACCCCACAATCCCGCCGACATTGTTGCTGGTCCCGTTCACCGCGCCGGTATTGTAGGAGTTGGTGATACCGCCGCCGCTCTCCCCCGCAATCCCGCCGACACTGCTGCCCCCTTTCACCGTTGCCCTGTTGTAGCAGGCGGTGATGTCGCCGAAATTCCTCGCCACCAGGCCGCCGGTAGAATCTCCGCCTACCACCGTGCCGGAAGCGATACCGAGGTTCTTGATCGTTCCATCATTTTCATTGAAGAGCCCACTGTCACTATTCTGCCCGCTTATCTTCAGGCGCTCCAGTTTCTTGCCGTTGCCGTCAAACTCGCCGCTAATGGATGAAATGGGCGTCCATTCCACGCCCATCAGGTCCAGGTTTGCCTCCAGCTTGTAGTTTCCAGCTGAAGCCCCGGACACGGTGTTTATCAGTTGGAACTCCGCGTAACTGCCGATGAGGTAAGGGGCGATAGTAGACGTCCGGCGGAGCGTCACATCTCCATTGCCGGCGATATCGAGTTCAATTTCGTTCGAGGCACTGAGAGGTTCGCGGCCTATCAGGATTTCCTTATTACCGCCCGCAAGCCCTGGCTTAGTTAAGGTGATGCTCCTAACGGCCCCCGTTGGTGCGGTTCCGATGGCGTACTCCAGCGTACCGGTGGCGGTAACGTCTACGGAAAGGGTGTCGTCATTCATGTAGGTGATAAGGGCCGGCCCCTCGTAGCCGCCGGCCACGGTGGTAAAGTAGAACAGCACAAGGGGCTTGACTTCTACTGTACAGGACCCCCGTGCTCCCCGGACCACAACCCACACAGTTGCTGCCCCGCTGCGGAGGGCCGTTACATGCCCGCTCTGGTCTACCGCCACCACGGTGGGGTTATCCGAATACCAGACCGGCGTAAGCAGCGCCGGGTCGAAGGACGCGTCATAGGCGGGGGTGATCGTATAGGTCAGATCTGCATAGCTATTGCCTGGGCCGGTGGCCTCGCCCGGTCTCAACTCAAGGTCGAGGTAATTCAGCGTGAGGTCCCGGTTTACAACTTCTACCGTACACTTGACGCGCGTATGGTTATCCGCCGACGCGGTAACCAGTACCGGTACACTACCGGTCGATTTGATCCCCGTTACCTTCCCGTCCGGGTCCACCGTCACAAAGCCGGGGAACGCCGACACCCAGACCGTATCCGCCGGCAAGACCAGGCCGGTCATTTCGGGTAGGGTGGTTAGGTCGCTGGTCTCGTCGACATACAGCGTTACCGGCATCGCCAACGGCACGGTTACCTCACAGTCGACCGTAACGCCGTTATACGCCGCATGGATGGTGGTCGTACCCACCCCGTTTCCCGTTACCTTCCCATCGCTGTCAACCCCGGCAATACTATCGTCGTCACTGGTCCAGACGATCTTGCTCTTGTTCGCGTCCGCCACCGTGGTGTAGAGCGTTTTATCAGACTTTACCGGACTGGTCAGCTCGACCTCTACGGCGTTCTCTTCGAGCCGTATGGGTACGTCTATCCGGTACCTGGTCACCAGGTACCCGCTGGAGTCCTCTACCAGCAGGAAAGTCGTCCCCGCGGATTCGGCGCTTGCCGTTACCGTTGTTCCCGTGGCGATATCAAGACTGGCTACGTCGGGATCGTCGTTGTCCCACGTGCTTCCTGCGGGCTGGTTCAGCACTTCGCTGGTGGGCGCGGGGGTCGCCGCGCTGATTCCCAGGTACCCCGCCGGGTACTTGATAGGTGCGTTCAGGGTGACCGTTTGGCCTACAAACGTGTCCAGTACCCGCACAACGCACTGGGCCGTAAGCGGGACACCCTCATCGCCATTATAAACGGTCGTTACCGTAATCGTCGTCGTTCCGGCGGCATGCCCCGTAACCGCGGTAAGCGTTCTGGTCTTAAACCGGGGTTCGTCCAGAAACAGGGTGAGCGCCGCGGGGCTGAGCGTCAGCGGTACCGTTACCGTACAGATTGCGGTCTGCCGCCCGTCTTTGGTGACGGCGGTTATTACCGTCTTGCCGGCGGTCAGCGCCGTTACCCGGCCTTCGGTGTCCACCGTCGCGACACTGGTATTGCTTGATGTCCAGTCCAGCTTGTCGGTGTTCACGTCATCGACGGTGGTATTGAGCAGCTCCG
>BNVD01000238.1 GCA_025997835.1 Spirochaetia bacterium | reverse complement strand
GTCTTCACTTCCTGCGAAGTGGAGCCGGAATACACCTATACCATCCCCGCCCTGGGGGGCCGGAACGAAGGCACCTGGTACGAAATATTTACCGGGTCCTTTTACGACAGTAACGGTGACGGCATTGGGGATCTTAAGGGTATCGAGTTGAAGCTGGATTACCTTAACGATTCCAACACCCTGCGGCACCAGCGGGAAATAGAGGAGAACGGCGAATGTAACTTGAGTTTGCATGTGGACGGCGTGTGGCTCACCCCCATCATGCCCAGCCCAAGTTATCACAAATACGACACCAAAGATTACAAGGACATCGATCCTCAATTTGGTACTCTGGCGGATTTCCAGAGCCTGCTTCAACAATGCCATAAACACGGCATCAAGCTCATCATCGACCTTGTAATGAACCATTCTTCACAGGATCATCCCTGGTTTCAGAAAGCTCTGGAAGAGGTACGTTCCGGCAACCCCGGGCGATATGCGGGGTACTATAACTTCTACTACGGGAACATCCCGCCCCAGAACGAAACCGTGGAGTATCAGTACGACTATTGGGGTAAAAAGTATATTTCCGGCAGGTACTATAAACAGTGGGGCAACGCAGCCAACGGGGTGTGGTGGGAAGGTTCCTTCTGGACCGGTATGCCCGACCTCAATTGGGACAGTTACGAACTGCGGGAAGAATTCAAAGAGGTGATTGAATTCTGGCTTGCCGCCGGGCTGGACGGGTTCCGTCTGGACGCTACCTCCTGGCCTTACGATTTTTACGGCCTGGGGCAGATGGCAAACCGCTACGACGGTATCAATGTGGACGAAAAGAACATTGAACTGTGGACATGGTTTACCAAAACCTGCAAGGCCGTCAACGATAATGTGTACCTTGTGGGGGAGTGCTGGAAGGATGAGGGCACCATTGCCAACTACTACCGCTCGCAGATGAACTACTTCGCTTTCCAGTTCCACGACATGGGAACCGTGCAATGGGCGGCGAACAACAACGGCAAAGGCTGGGCCGATTCCCTGGTGTACTGGGAGCGTACCATAAAGTCCCGTAACCCCAGTGCGATTTCCGCCATATTCCTTTCAAACCACGATCAGGGGCGGAGCTACTACCAGTTCCCCGACAGGGGGATGGGAAGGGATGATGCCCGCAAGCTGGGGGCGGCTCTCTACCTTATGTCCCCCGGTACGCCGTTCATTTACTACGGCGAAGAGATAGGCGCAGTGGATTATTATTCCGGCGATGGTCATGTCTATGAAGACTGGGACCACCGGGGGCCGCTGTGGTGGTCCAACCGGGATCAGTACGGCATCCCCAATCCACCAGAACGGATGGAATGGAAGGTTAAGGCCCCTCCCAGCGGCAAGGGTGTGGATGAGCAGTTGGAAGATGAGTATTCGCTGCTGCGGTACTACATCAAGGTTTCCAATCTGAAGAACAAATACCCCTGGCTGGCCTACGGGTTTAGGATTGAAAGCCTGGGCCAGCAGGGGGGTGATAATTCCCTGTCCGCCTACCGGGTATGTAACCCGGACAAGAAAAATCCTGATGGTACCTACCAGAGCATCGTCATTGCCCACAACACCGATTGGGCGATTGACCGCTGGTTTGATGTGCCGAACGCAAAAGGCATCCACGGTATTTGCGCCCGCGACAATAGCTGGTTCCCTTCTATAGAGTCTGACGGGCATACTATCAGAATGCCGCCCTATTCCACCGCAATTATCGTGGAATACGATGAAGGGGGCGCCCTATGATGAATCAAACAAGGTTTCTCTCTTCTTTTCTCCGTGTCCTCTGTGTCCTCTGTGGTTCTATATTCTTCGCCGGCTGTCCGCAGCCCGAAGACAGTATCCCTGAAATACGTACTCCCTTCGACCCGGATCTGTACGGGTGGCGGACGGCTTCCTGGTCCCCCTTTACTACGAGTGATTCGCTGCGCGGTTTTGCCTGCGGCGGCGGTGTTTACGTTGCGGTAACCAGTACCGGTAAAATAGCTTGGTCCCATAACGGCGATATTTGGGAGATCGCGTATATCTATGACACTGCGGATCCCCCGGCTTTGACACCCCCTTACTGGGCATCCTGGAATGCGGTTGCTTACGGCAACGGTACCTTTGCTGTTGTTGGTAATGACGGAAAGGCTGCGTACTCTGCGGACGGCAGGACCTGGGCTGCCATTGCCAATACCGGCTTTGGCAGCGCGCACATTAACGGTATCGCCTGGGGCGAAATTGATGGCATAGCTTATTTTGCGGCGGTTGGACAAAACGCGAATATTACTTATTCAATTGATAATGCCAAAACCTGGGCCGGCGGAAGCGCTGCGGGGTTTACCAACATCACCCTTAACGACATAGTGTACGGCGGCGGGTATTTCTACGCGGTTGGTGACAGCGGTTATACCGGCTATTCGGATACCCCTGCGAATTTGAATGGGTGGCATCCCTACCGGTACGGGGCGCCCTTCAACGGTAACAACATCAAAAAGATCGCCTTTGGGAAGTACGGCAGCGAGGCCGGGCTGGGGCTGGTGTTTGAGGAATGGGGAGGCAAACGGCTGGCCCTGGGAGCGGTGGAAAAGTTTTGGAACCACGATGCCAATGTGTGGGATGCCGATGTGGACGCCGGTTCTTTTGGTAACAACTATATTGGCGGTATAGCTTGG
>BNVD01000237.1 GCA_025997835.1 Spirochaetia bacterium | reverse complement strand
TAAAAATCAAAGTATACGCATCGCCGCCAACACCTCAATAGCGTTTGTAGGCGGTGAGAAGGCCAAGAATTTTCTTAAGGTTCATGTTTTTATTCATATTAAAAAATCAGAAGAAGCGTTCCATACCATCGGTGAGGCCGGTGAGGACGGCCGCTTTCCGGTGGACCTCTTGGTTCATACCGAGGATTCCTGGAATATCATCGGCCTCCCCGAGCCGCGATTCACCGCCGGAAGCGGCGAAAACAGCGGGTTTAAACTTATCCTGAAAGCCCGGGACTATAATTTTCTGGGAACCATGAAACCCCTGAAGGTGAATGCGGGAGTTGACTATAATACCAACAGCAAGCAGTTTTCTGTTCCCTGGGATATTGATGCGGATATACCCTTTACCTTCCTGGGAAAGCTCTGGAATTTCAATTTTGATAATTTATTTAATTATCAGAGTCATGATCCTTTTCAGTATACAAACGTCACCGGCCTGAGCGTAGATCTTCCCTGGAAGCAAACCACCATTACGGTCGGGTTTGACCAGTCCATCATAGTCAATGAAGAAAACAGCGATGTGGAAAAAGCAGCGCGCGATGATAATGATTTCTTTAATGAAAACTGGTATATGGCCAGCGCATTTTACGCCAGGTGGAATATACCGCTTGGAATTGAGGTCGGTAATTTGGGGGAATTAATCTATAACGCGAACCTTACAGAAAACCTCAAGTACCGTCCCGGTGGGGATATTGGTGACTACAGAAGGGGGCCGGTCACCATGTTTACCCACGATATTGGATTCGGCAAAATAGACTGGATAGGAAACTTCCGTAACGGCTTGAATGTTTCTTTAAATAATTCCATTATTTTTAACAGTTATGTCAAGGACTATGGGTACGGAACCGGTAAAGAGCATTGGGGGATTTCTTTTGGACCCAGCATAAAGGCTCATTTTCTTCCGCTTCGTTTCCTCGGCATATACGGCAGTTTAAATTATACGCAGTCCTTCTCCTTTACAGACACCCCGGTAGAGTTGTGGGGGTTTAATGCCGGAGAGTATCTCCGGGGTGTACCGGATGATAAACTGCGCGTCCGCCAGATGCTTTCCTTCAACCTTGAATTACCCCTGGGTATCCCCCTGTTTACCCCCTCCAAGTGGTTTAACCGCCGTTTCTTTAAACCCTTCAATCTTGAATTTCACTTCTCACCCTTTGTTGACCTGGCCCTGATAGATGGGGCGGATAAGAGCGGTACCGTAAACTACGACTTTGGCGATCTTCTTGCCACTGCCGGAGTTGAATTATTTGTCTATTCCCTCTCCTGGCGCAGCCTCTATTTTCGATTCAGTTTCGGCTGGGATCTGCGGGAATGGTACCGGACCGGGGAACGGCCCGGCTTTCTTGACGCCGAGATATTTATGGGTATGGAACGCTTCTTCTGATTTTTTAATATGAATAAAAACATGAACCTTAAGAAAATTCTTGGCCTTCTCACCGCCTACGAAAAGCGTCATCTGCTTCTTGTGCTGATACTGATGCTGATAATGGGATTTATTGAACTGGTCGGCGTTGGTTCCCTCGGTCCCTTTATTATGGTGGTATCAAACCCCCAGGTTATCCATACAAATACGTATTTGAAATTCGCGTATACCTATTTTAATTTTGCATCGGACAACCGGTTTATCATCGTCTTTGGCATAACGATAGTGATTATTTTAGCGCTCAGCAATTTTTCTCTTGCGGGTATCAACTATATCATACAGCGTTATTCCACTAACCGGCGTCATTCAATCGCAATGCGCTTTCTGGAAAAATACCTCAGACAGCCCTATATTTTCTTTCTGAATGTAAACACCGCCAAATTAACAAGGACTATTGGGGGCGATATCGTTAGCTTTGTTAACGGCGTACTCCTTTCGCTATTGCAGCTTATTTCAGGGTCCATAGTTTCGTTATCCATATTTGTTTTATTGATCATTATTAATCCACTGCTGGCAGTTATTGTCAGCGCGGTCCTTGGCCTTTCATATATCATAATTTTTTCCGCCGTCAGAAAATTTCTTGCCCGGAAAGGCGCCGAACAAATCCGTTATAATACCCTGAAAAATAAATATATTTTGGAAGCATTCGGCGGCATTAAAGACATAAAAATTCTCGGCAAAGAGGCGGTCTTTCTGCATTTCTTTTCGGAACCTTCCCGGAAATCCGCGCGGAATGACGCCACCAGTGAAATTGTCAATGATCTCCCCAAATACCTTATCGAAACTATCGCTATCGGCGGCATAATCGGCGTCATGGTTATTCTGATATATTCCGGCGTAACAATCGAAAGCTTTCTGCCCGTATTAACGGTTTACGCATTCGGCGCGTACCGGCTCCTGCCGTTACTGCAGAAAATATTCAGGGCCTTCGCCAGCATCAAATACAACTTCCCCTATGTGGAAAACCTGTACCGGGATTTTACTACCCTCCCCGATGGTGCCGTATTAAGTTCCGAAAGCACCCCCAGAATGGATTTTCATACGGCAATTAACCTTGAAAACATTGTTTTTTCCTATCCGAACACTGAAAAAGACATCATTAAAAATCAAAGTATACGCATCGCCGCCAACACCTCAATAGCGTTTGTAGGCGGTGAGAAGGCCAAGAATTTTCTTAAGGTTCATGTTTTTATTCATATTAAAAAATCAGAAGAAGCGTTCCATACC
>BNVD01000236.1 GCA_025997835.1 Spirochaetia bacterium | reverse complement strand
TGGCGAATGCCCCGGCGATTTAATCATTTTAACCACTGGAGAAACCCATTGCAGTTGTGGTATAATTGCAAAATCACATGGTTTTATAACCATAAATCTATACGTAGGGAGAATTGTATGAATGCGATACGAAAAATAGCGGTTGTCCTTTTAATGGCGGTCTGTGTCTTTTCAGGCTGTTCCAAAAAGGATCAGGGGCAGGCGGCCGCAAACGGCGGACAAGTCACTATCAAGGTGGCGGTGTGGGACATTGCGGTCATTACCAATTACTCGGAGCTGATCAGCGAATTCGAGGCCGGGCATCCCAACATCAAGGTGGACGTGATTGATATTCCTTCGGCGGACTTCACCCAGAAGCTGTCGGTAATGCTGAACGGCGGCAGTGCGGTGGACGCTTTCTGGATAAAGGACGGGGATACCACCAAGGGGCTTGCGAGCCGGGGCCAGTTGGCGGACCTTTCCGCGTATATCGCGCGGGACAATGTCGATCTGTCCGCCTTTAACGGTCTGGCGGAGCGGTTTAACATGGACGGCAAGATCGTGGCTCTGCCGGCCAGTTCCGCCAATTACCTCCTGTTCTACAATAGAGACATTTTTGATAAGGCGGGTATCCCCTATCCCTCCAACGATCTCACCTGGCCCCAATTTGAGGCTCTTGCCGGGCGGCTCACCTCCGGTACGGGAAGCAGTAAGATATGGGGCGCCCAATTCCATTTCTGGCAGGCCTGTGTGCAAAATTGGGCTATTCAGGATGGGAAGCACACCATTGTGGAGACCGACTACAGCTTTATGAAGCCCTACTACGAGATGGTCTTGAGGATGCAGGATGCCGGGGTGATCCGGGACTACGGCAGTCTCCGGGCGGCTAATGTCGGCTATGCCAATGCCTTTATCCGGGGCGATGTGGCCATGCTGCCCATGGGGTTCTGGCTTGCGACCTCCATCAAGGACCTGATCGAGCGGGGGGAGACAACGATTAACTGGGGTGTTGCCGCCATCCCCCATCCTGAGGGGGTACCTGCGGGCTGGACCGTCGGTTCGGTAACGCCCATCGCCATCAATCAGTCTTCCAAATACAAAGATGCGGCCTGGGAATTTGTCCGGTTTGTCACCAGTGAGGAGGGGGCGGTAATTTATTCGCATTCATACAATTCTCCCTACGTATAGATTTATGGTTATAAAACCATGTGATTTTGCAATTATACCACAACTGCAATGGGTTTCTCCAGTGGTTAAAATGATTAAATCGCCGGGGCATTCGCCAGGAGGTAATCCTCCGCTTCTTTGCTCCACAACCCATTGTGCCGCCCGCAGATTTCACCCAGCGCTTTATAGAAGGGATCCGTCTGTCCCTTTTCCGCAAAGCCGGCAATGGCGACGAGGTCCAGTTTCTTGCCGGTGTAGATGAGCTTCTTGCCGCCGGGGATCTTGTCAAGGTCGATAGTGGCCTGGGGAACCGCATTGAGCCCGCCGATATGGGTCACCATAAAGACCGGGTTCAGGGTGCCCTTTGCCATCATTGCCAGAGATTCCCGCATATCGTCGGTGTTGCCGCCGGAGGTTCCCACGATGTGGTGGGCCTCGTAGTGGACATCGTAGAAGTTGAAATTGGCGGAAAAGGCGGTGTCCGTGGGGCCGGCAAAAAAGTTGAGGCACCCGTCGTGACCAAGCAGCCGGTCCCCCAGTTCAAGGACCGGCTTGACCGGGGCAAAGACAAAAACATCGTCGTAGAGTTTGCCCCCGTTGAGTTCTTTAAGATGGGCAACCGGGTCCTGAATATCCTTTGTGTTTATGTAGGAAAGCTGTACGCCGTGTTTTTCGGCTTCAACCGGGGGTAAAAGCTGGGCGGCGCGGGCAAGCCGGGCATCGTCGATGTCGGTTACCACCAGATGCGAGGGCCTGCGCGGGTTGTGAATGGCGTAGTCGATTGCGCCCAACCCCATAGGACCGACCCCGGCCAACAGTATTAGTGAGCCTCCTTCGACGATGCCCATTTCGTGAATGTATGAACCGCCTCTGGTATGGTATTGGGCGTGAAAAGCGCCGACAACACAGGACACGGGTTCCGCCAGGGATCCCATGAAAAAATTATCCGCCTCATAATCCAGGAGACAGTTCATCTCCATCACTTCTTTGGGAATGATGATGTAGGTAGCGTCCCCGCCGATATGCCGGTATGAATACCCCGGCGCCCAGAGGGTTTCCTGTCCGTGTTCGTCGGGATAGTTAAGCGCCGGCTGTATGGCAAACCGGGAACCGGTTTTAAATTTGCCGCTCCATTTTGCCCCCAGTTCAAGGACCGGCTTGACCGGGGCAAAGACAAAAACATCGTCGTAGAGTTTGCCCCCGTTGAGTTCTTTAAGATGGGCAACCGGGTCCTGAATATCCTTTGTGTTTATGTAGGAAAGCTGTACGCCGTGTTTTTCGGCTTCAACCGGGGGTAAAAGCTGGGCGGCGCGGGCAAGCCGGGCATCGTCGATGTCGGTTACCACCAGATGCGAGGGCCTGCGCGGGTTGTGAATGGCGTAGTCGATTGCGCCCAACCCCATAGGACCGACCCCGGCCAACAGTATTAGTGAGCCTCCTTCGACGATGCCCCGGCGATTTAATCATTTTAACCACTGGAGAAACCCATTGCAGTTGTGGTATAATTGCAAAATCACATGGTTTTATAACCATAAATCTATACGTAGGGAGAATTGTATGAATGCGAATAAAT
>BNVD01000235.1 GCA_025997835.1 Spirochaetia bacterium | reverse complement strand
ATTACCCATGAGCTGCTTCCCGAACTTCTGCACCTTGTTCAGGGTACTGTTCATCCGGGCACGAGTAAGCTGATGGTAAAGAATCAGAGCCAGGGCCGTAATGCCCAGAGTTATAAGATTACCACCGCTAAACAAACTCATTGATAGTAACCTAGCAGTTTGTCGTACTTCGTGCAATCCATGCGGATAATTGGCGATAGCCGGAAAACACAAAATCGGCCCGGTTATGCTGGTACTTTCTGAGGAATGGCGGGGTGATTAGGGCGGCTTTCATGCCCGCCCCCCGCGCCCCGGCCGCGTCGTAGGACACGCTGTTCCCCACGTAGAGAATGCGTTCCGGGGGGAGCCCCATTTTTTCCGCCAGTATGCGGAAGGGTACCGGATCCGGCTTGAGCGCGCCCAGCACTTCGGAGCAAAGCTGAACATCCCACAGCCCGGAAAGACCCAGGTAATCAATTTTGATATCCGGGGGAAAGTCTGAAAGCAGCCCCAGTGCGATCCCCTGTTCCCGGAATTCCCGAAGTACCGGCAGAACATGGGGATACAGCGGTATCTTCTTAAACAGCGGCTCCCAGCCCCGGTAAATCAGCCGTTCGGTTTTGTCCTTAACCGCCGCCGGATCCGGCCTTCCCCCCAGACACTCCGCCATAAGCCGGGCCTGCACATCGTAAAAACGGTCCGCAGGAAAATCTCCTCCAGCCCCGCCGCGGAGGAGGTCACGGGCCTTACCCAAAGCGATAAGCAGACGGTGTTCCTTAATGATGAAGGGGAGGAGCCGGAAGTAGAATTGATAGTTCGGATATAGGGTTCCATCTAAATCGAAAGCGATGCCGTCAAACTTGGGTGCCATAATAGGGGTATGATAATCCGCGAGGGAGGGCGATGTCCATAGCGCCCTTTCTGCCTGCCCCGCTATTCCAGCATGGTGACGTATTTGTCACCAGAGAACATCTAAAAACTTCAGTTTTTAGATGTTTACCTCTTAAAAAGGCATTTGCGCAGTCTTTAGACGAGCAAATGCAGGGGCACCGTAAAAACTAACCGAGTTTTTAGAGGTGCCCACCATGCACGCCAACGAGTTTCCCCTGTATGGGGTCGGGCATGAGGTCAAGCAGCTCCATCGCCGTCACACTGAATAAGTTAGTTGCCCCTTCAGGAACGATAATAAACGGCATGGGGATACTGCCGGTGCCAGGCACCATTGCGCTCACCATCGGCACTACTACATTGCCTATGGCGTTAATTCGACAGGTTCTTAATGATATTTCGCGCCAGCAACTCGTTTATATCAGCGTGACGAGGAACTCGGTCTGACTTGCCTGTCCGCGGATTTTGGTAGACATCATGCCTTTTTCCGTGTTTTACAAATACGCAACCTTGCGCCCTTAAAAGCTTTAGTAAAGCGTTGTTCTTCATGCAACGTTCACGTTCAGTTTCCCAATTTTTCGTTCCGGTATCACTTGGGCCTTTTCTTCACGCTGTATCTCATACAAATCCGTAAGCATCTCTTCAAGTTCAAGTATCGTTTTTCCCTGTGTCCAGTGTTCAGGATAATCATTCAAATAGCCTAATATCCAACCGTCCGGTTCTTGCCAGTAAGTATACTGTAATTCCATATTATCCTCCGTAAAACAAATATATCAAAAGCACACGGGCGTGTCCAACACCGCAAAAATCGGACCGTTCAGACCGCAACCGCCCGGCCTTCCTGCCAAGCGCCATTGCGTTTCCCACTGCTCGGCTCTGCCCCTTTTAAAAATGATACTCAATACCGGCTTGTTTCATTATCTTATTTGCCATATGTCGCGATTTAATTTCACCATCCACCGGAAACGTGTGATTATTTATCGGACTAAACCACACATCATGATCGCCTGCAGACCTTTGGTCTGAGCCGTGCCGCTTAAAACTGCATCCATTTATATCCAACTGCTCACGGACACGTTTTTCGTATTCCGCCATCAGGCGTAGGCCTTTGCACGGCGATGGGTGATAAAGTTTAGATACGCATCGGCACTCTTGCCGTTTTCGACAAGTATTTCAGGCGTTGCATGGCGTACCCGCTCAATGAGCGTGTCAAAAGAACCGGATTCAAGCGCTATGGGTATATCGTCATTTTCGGCTACCCACACCTTCGCCTCATCGTCCCATGTTAATAATACGGTATATTCTGCCATTTTACTTTCTCCTCCCCCAAAAAAGCCCGCCCTCCATACTGGAGGCGACCTTCCCAAACGGTGCCAGGCACCATTGCGCTCACCGCCCGGCTTTCTTGCCAAGCGGGCCTTCCCCGAAATATTACACGGTATCCGTCTTGTGCGTTTTGCAATACTCATCGTACTTATGGTCACGCCACGTTGCATAGGCGGCCAAACCCAAAAGCGGAACAGCCATAATCAACATTGACCAAATCATCCACATAGTTTACTCCTTGTCTTGCTTTTCTTTTGCGGACAGCAAAAGGCCTACCGTGGTAAACAGCATGGCGCCAATGACACCCGATACTACCATGATATACTGCGGAACTTCCCCGCGCAATACTCCGCCTAAAAAAAGGGTCCCAAACACCATCTGACCGATGTTGACCAAGACCTTTCCGATGTTTTCCCGAAGGTCGGTTTTCCTTTTCGGTTCTTTCTCTCTCTTTTTTACCCGTTTTTCTGCCATTATCTAATACCCCCCGCATCGTCAACTCAACACCCAAACAAAAAACCCGCCCCCCAAACCGGAGGCGGGCTCTCTCTTCGCTAAA
>BNVD01000234.1 GCA_025997835.1 Spirochaetia bacterium | reverse complement strand
GTCAGAATATCCGCAACCTGTTCCAGGCCATCCGGGTAGGGTCCATTCCACCGGGAGAATCGGAACAGTATGTGGGGGATCTGGTAGGGCTTACGGAGCGGGGCAAAGACCGGCTTCTTGCCGCGTTTATGAACAAGGACGAAGCAGGAACCCGGCTTTTGGACAGGGCATCAACCGCCTTTGGGCAGGTCTGGCAGACCGGAGACCTTCAGGTGTCGATTATTCAGGGTGATGATGAACCGGCAGCCGCCGGCCATAGCCGCTGGTACTCCCGGCCCCGGCTGGACAGCGACGGCGTCTTCCGCCGTATCTCTCCCATCCTTTTTAATGATGATAAAACCGAACACATTGCCTTTACCGCGCTGAAAGACCGCTACGATCGTGCGGAAATTGACGATACCCGCCCCATGCCCCGCCTCCATCTGGTCCGGGGAGCCGATGAGCGGTTCATTCCCCTGGATGCCCACGGGCGTATGCTGGTAGACCGGCCCCTGCCCATCGCCGGCAAACTCACCGCAGGTGAGCGGGGTACGGATTTCAAGCGGCTTTCCCTGACCACGTTTATGGACTATGAAAAGGCGGATCAGGAACTGTTCCGGCTCCTGTCGGAGGCGGAAACGCAGGGGTATTTTGCCTATATCGAACCGGAAGCCTATCCCACATTCCTCTATAAATACACCCGCACCCTGCGGGATGAACTGCTGGACAAGCCGGGGGATGCAAAAAAGTCTCTGTGGCGGGAATTCCGCGGCCAGTATATACGCAGCCTGGAGGAGCTTATTTACGGCACCTCCGAGACGGACCTGGTGGCGGGCTATGAAAAACTCATCGCATCGGAACGGCTTGAAGTAGCCGGCCTTAACCGGATGGTAACCATGCGGGATGAGGTGGTGGCGGCCTTTGCCCAGATCCGGGAAAAATACGAAGAATTCAAGACGATACGGAACAGCCTTTCCTCCGCGCTGGAAGGGTCCCTCTGTATATTGGGCCCTGTTTCGGCGACCGCCCCCTCCTCGTCCCGGCCGCTGTTCCCGCCGCAGAAGCCCAACCCCACCAGTGCAGAAGCCGCCGCGATTCTGGCCAACAGCCTCCTCACCGGCCATGCGGTAATCCCTTTGGCAGACCGGTACACCATCTTCTGGTCCTTGATCATCGCCCTGCTCATCCTGTTCTGCCTTAAAAAATCGAGCCCCGGCCTTACCCTAATCATCGGACTCCTCCTTACGGGGTTTGAATTGGCGGTGTTTTCTTTGGGGTTTATCTTTACCGCTTACTGGATCGATCCCCTCATCCCTGCGGCATCCACCGGCCTGGGGGTCCTGGCGTCTTGTCTCTGCGCGACCCATCTCAAACGCCGGATAGCCAAAGGGTTCCACCGGGCGTACAGCCTCAACATGAGTCCCGCCTATCTCCAACAGGTGATCCGGGTCGGCCGTCCCCTCCCGGAAGAGACCCTGAAAGTAAAGGCCGCTATCATCGCCATACGGCAGCCCTGGGTGCTTACTCTGGAAAACCGGGACACCCCGCTGGAAAGCGCTGCGGCCACCCAGTCTTTCCGCCGGGAATGTTTCCGGTTCTTTACCCGTGCCGGGGGAACCTTTATCGGCGCCGACGGCGATTTAATCCTCATCGCCTTTGGCTCCCCTCTGGAACGGATATGCCTGAACAGCATGAAATCCGAAATCCCCTACGAAGATGAATTATGGGCCCGCAGCAACCACAGCCCCGCCGCAAAAGCCGTGGGCTCTCTCCTTGATTTTGCCGCCCATACCCCGGAAACCGCCTCCTGGTACTTCGGCATCGACACCGGGGAATGCGCCTTTACCTATGCGGAACCCTCAGGCTATTCGGCCTTTGGCGCGCCCCTGGTCCGCGCCCGCATCCTTTCCGGCCTGGCCAACCGGTATAAGGCCCAGATACTGGTCACCGGCGCGGTCATCGAAAAAACCGAAGGCCTGTTGTCCCGCAAACTGGACGTACTGAAAGGCCGGGACGGTACAATGAAAGAGCCGTTTTATGAACTGCTGACAACACCTAAGGGGTGACCGCAATCTGTCTAAACTCACATACAAGCCAGGACACAACCATTGATTTTTCCCGTTGCATGCCTTAAAATCATATCAAGGAATGGTTAAAAACTCCGGTTTTCACCCATTCCCTTAAACGGGGGATGAACCATGAAAAAACCGGGTACGATTTTGAAAGCCTTGATGAGGGGGGGCATTGCCCTTGCTGCGGTCATAGCCGTAGCTGCTATTTTTTCCGGCTGTAAGAGTCCCATCGAGGCCCCGGATGCCCCGGATACCTCAGTGAGCCGTGTAGCGCTCAACCAGACGGCGCTGGCCCTTAACGTTGGGGACACACGAACCCTGAAGGCCACCGTACAGCCTGCAACCGCAAGCGTAAAAACGGTTGTCTGGTCCTCCAGCAACGTCCGGGTTGCTATCGTAGATGACGGTGGTACGGTTACCGCCGTGGGGCTGGGCGTCGCAACCATAAAGGCAACCACGCTCGATGGCGGTAAGGCCGCGTCCTGCAGGATAACGGTAGGCGATTCCGCAACGGACCCCGACGACGCCGGAACCCCGGTTATCACAAGCCAGCCCATAGGCGGCAGTTACATGAAGGGCATCCCCACCGCAGCCCTTACGGTAACGGCAAGTATCGGCGATGGCGGCAGCCTCGCGTATCAGTGGTTCAGGAATGTGGTAAACAGCACGTCGAACGGCACACCCATTAGCGGGGCAGTCGGCGCAAGCTATACGCCCCCCACCGCCGACGAGGGAATCGTGCACTACTATGTGGTGGTAAC
>BNVD01000233.1 GCA_025997835.1 Spirochaetia bacterium | reverse complement strand
GAAGTACCTTACCGGGGCCGGTCTCCAGCGCCGCCTCGATGTTCAGGGCGGCGACAAGCGCCTCTTCCGCAGTCCAGCGTACCGGTTCGGTAATCTGCCGCAGGGCCAGCGCCCTGGCTTCCTCCCCGCTGGAGACCCGGTCCCCGGATACGTTGGAATAACAGGGGATACGGGGATCCATGAATACAACCCCGTCCAGCGCCGGGGCAAAGACCGTCGCCGCATCGGCAATGAGGGGTGAGTGAAAGGGCCCCGCCACCGGGAGCGGCAGCACCCGTCGGGCGCCCGCCGCTTTGAACTTTTCCGCCGCCGCCGTCAATGCCGCCGCAGTCCCGGAAACCACCACCTGTTTGGGGGAATTGAAGTTCGCCCCGTAAAGGTCTTTCAGTTCCGGCATCTGTTGTGCATCTGTTTTCCATTGGGCGATAAGGGACTCCACCGTTTCCGGCGATAAGCCAAGCACCGCCGCCATTCCAGGGGCCGTGCCCTCGCCGTTCACCGGTACAGCCGCACGGCTCAGGCGGTCCGCCGAATCCTGCATAGCCATACCCCGGACCTTCACCAGACGGAAGCAGTCCTCCGCCGTGATAACCCCCGCCGTCACCAGCGCGGCGTACTCCCCAAGGCTGAACCCGGCGCAGGCCACCGGCTCAATCCCCCGTTCCCGGAGAAAGGCCGCCGCCGCGAGGTTCGCCAACGTGATGGCGGGCTGGGCAATATCGCTCCGTTTCAGCGTCTCACTACCGGCGTCCCGGATCAGGGCGGCCATGTCCTGACCCATAATGTCGGACGCCATCACAAAGAGGTTTTGCAGTTCCTGACCCCCGGCCTCAAGCAAATCCAGAGCCATCCCCGGATACTGGGCGCCCTGGCCGGGAAAAAGAAATGCCAGCGCCATGTTTTTAGTTACCATACGATTAAATTTCCTCCAAAAGTCAGGCCGCTGCCAAAACCTACCGTCATGATTAGGTCACCCCGGCGTATTTGACCGCTCCGGTTCAGTTCATCCAGAGCAATGGGGATCGATGCCGCTGAGGTATTGGCGTATTCTTCAATATTGAGATAGAACTTTTCCTCCGGTATCCCCAGCCGTTTGGCTGCCGCCTGTACAATCCGGGCGTTTGCCTGATGGGGTACGATCCTCACTACATCATCAATCGAAATCCCCGCATCCTCAGACCTTTGGTCTTCAGAGCTCTGGTCTTCAGACCTTCGGTCTTCAGACCTCTGGTCTGATAGCAACGCCTCGATGGTCCCCGTAACCGCCTTAACCGCAAAGTTATACACCGCCCGGCCGTTCATCTCAAGGTGGGGCGGCGTATCTACCACTTCCCCCGCCTGCCAGGGATTCCGGGATCCCCCCCGGCGTATTATCAGCGAGTCCGCCCCGGAACCGTCCGCCGCAAGAATCGACCGCAAAAGCCCCCGCCGGCCTTCCCCTTCCGAAGGGGCGGCGGTCTTTTCCACCAGTACCGCCCCGGCGCCGTCACCAAAGAGGACACAGACACCCCGGTCGTTCCAGTCGATAAAGTGGGACAGCAGCTCAGAGCCAATAACCAAAGCCCGTTTCCGCCGGGCGTTGACACCCAAAAGCCCCGCCGCCGTCTCAAGCCCGTAAATAAATCCGCTGCAGGCCGCCGAAATATCCAAGGCCGCCGCATTCTTCGCCCCCAGCTTGTCCTGTACAATGCAGGCCGTGGAAGGGCAACCGCAAAAATCCTGGGTCGTAGTTCCCAGCACAATCACATCAACGGTGAGGGCCAGGGCCTCCACCGTTGACTCCGCCACCGCCCCTCGCTCTATGGCCGAGACAAGGGCCTGCCGCCCCGCCTCCGCCGCCAAATCACTGCACGCCATCCCGCTGTCCGCAAGGTGCCGCGCCCCAATCCCCGTGTGGGACCGAATCCACTCATCATTGGTATCGATCATACCTGCCAAATCATTATTGGTAACCCGCCGGGGTGGAATCGCCCGTCCGGTCGAGATAATCTCTATCGCCATGGTCCCGCCTTGCGTGACAAAATCTGTAAAATTGTCATAGTAAAAGGATAGCACATACACCAGAAAAGTCAAGACGCTTGTCCGTACTCACTACATATGGGGTGTCTATTCCCACTCTATGGTCGCCGGTGGCTTACTCGATATATCGTAGGTGACCCGGCCTATGTCTTTTACCGTGTTGGTGATGAGCGTGGAGATTTCCAGCAGGTCCTTCATGGGGAAGGGGTACACGTCGGCGGTCATGCCGTCGGCGCTGACGATGGCCCGGAGGGCGAGGACCCAGCCGTACTTGCGGGCGTCCCCGGCGACTCCAACGGAGCGGATGGGAAGCAGTACGGCAAAGGCCTGCCATATTTCATCGTAGAGTGACACCCCTTTGAATGTCTTGCGCTTTTTCAGTTCTTCGATAAAGATGGCGTCCGCTTCGCGGAGTATGTCGCACTTTTCCTGCGTTACTTCGCCCAGAATGCGGACGGCGAGCCCCGGACCGGGGAAGGGGTGGCGGCGGACTACTTCGTCGTCAATGCCGAGGATACGGCCCAGACGGCGCACTTCATCCTTGTAGAGCCGGTCTAACGGTTCGATGATGCGGCCCGCTTTGCGCTTGGCGTCCACGAGGGGGCTCCCCACGTTGTGGTGGCTCTTGATCAGGTGGGCCTTTTTGCCGACCCCCTTGCCGCTTTCGATGAGGTCCGTGTAGAGGGTGCCTTGAGCGAGAAAGTAGGTGTCGGGCAGACCAAGCCGGGCCACTTCCCGTTCCTGGATGGTGATAAAAAGGTCCCCGATGGCTTTGCGTTTTGCCTCAGGCTCGGTAAGGCCTTTG
>BNVD01000232.1 GCA_025997835.1 Spirochaetia bacterium | reverse complement strand
GCAACGCGCCGACTGCGTTTTTTCGTAGCCGGAGGAGCGTAGCGACGAACCGTAAACCGCATGTTATACGCTGTTTTGCCGTACCCCATTATTCTTTATGAATGTTATTTTGTGTAACACACTGCCAGTAAATGCGGCGGCCAATGCCGCCGGGCGTCGCCTCTAGCGACGCCAAAACTGTATAGCTCTTTTTAATACGGTTATTCTTTCTTCTTCTATCTAATTATTTCATATGAATGTTATTTTATGTAACACACTGCCAATAAATGCGGCGGCCAATGCCGCCGGGCGCTGCCTCTAGCAGCGCTAAAAGAGCAAAGTTTTTTTGTTTATGTCCTCTTATTCTTCCGTTCGTTTAGATTTTACTTTTATCAAACCATCTATTGCTACTGGGTACCGTATTTTTATCAAAGCAGTATTGTCTTTACCATAATTCCTCTTTCTTCTGTGTTACAGATTTTACTTAAAAATTCTTCAAAAGCTTAGGCAAAATTGCGTATAACGTGAAAGGTTTGCGACGTTTTTGTGGCCCGAATAAGGGCTTGCGTTGCAAGACCAGGGCCACAAAAATGTGGGTGGAGTGAGCCGTGGGAAGGAGCGTAAGCGACTGACCTAGGCGAATGGAACCCGGAGGGGCTTTAGCCCCGAACCGCAAACCGTATGTTAAACGATGTTTTTTGCGCCCTCTTATCGCACCCGATTGCAAGATTGGACTTAGCAACAAAAAACCTGTGACGAAGCGCCACGCCATGGACGGCGTGGCGTGCCTCGCTATAGCTAGTATTTACCATTTTTTATTGCAATAATTTATTACATAAACTTAGTTCTTTTCTAAAATCGGCTTTTAGCTTTCCACATAACATTTTAATTTCTTTTATTTCCTTTTCATTGAAATTAGGAAATCCAACTGGTGCATAGTATTCAAGATAAACATTATGAGCAAATAATTGTATAATCTTTGCAAGCAAATCTGTATCATTCCTATTAAGGTATAAACTAAATTTATCCGTATCGTCCTTCAATTTTTTGTATTGTGCTTCTGATATTTGAGTATAACTATCATTTTCTTGTGAATATGATAAATTATTTATTACATTATTTATGCAATTATAAATATTCGTAAATGCCTCATGTTTTTTTTCATATATAAAATGGTTCCTTTGAAAAAAATTTGTTAATACTGCGGTTAAAATTCCCGATCCAGCTAGTGATGTTAGTAGTGAAATAATGATTGTACTCATATTTGTTTAACTTCCTTATTTTTTAAAATTTTAAATCTCCCAATGTTATTTCCAATAATTCATCGTCCGTTATGTCATTGTCAAGGACCAATCTGTTTGCTTGTTTTTTCATAGTGTTTTCAAAGAAATTTCGTACTTCACGGGCATTAGCAAAATTATCCTGCTTATTATTATAAAGTATCACAAAATATTCGCACAAATATTCTTTTGCTTCATCTGAAATTGTATAACTATATTTTTTACAAAGCCCTAAAAATATATCAAAAAGTTCGTTGGCAGAATAATCATCAAAATGAATAAATGTGTTAAACCGTGATTGTAAACCTGGGTTTGATTTTAGAAAATTTGACATCGGTTCTGGATAGCCAGCGACGATAACAATGAAATCATCTCTGTGATCTTCCATGGCTTTTAGTAATGTATCAACAGCTTCATTTCCATAATCATTATCAGATCCATTTTCAGTTAATGAATATGCTTCATCAATAAATAATATACCCCCCATTGCTTTTGCAATTACTTCTGTTGTCTTTATTGCGGTCTGTCCGATATAGCCAGCTACAAGTCCAGCCCTGTCCACTTCAATCAGATGGCCTTTTGATAAAACACCTAACGCACGATATATATTACCGAGAATACGAGCTATTGTCGTTTTTCCTGTTCCTGGATTCCCAGAAAAAACCAAATGTAAAGACATTGAGGCTTGTTTAAGCCCCTTGCTTTCACGAAGCTTTTTTACCTTGAGTAAATTAATAATTGTATTTACTTCGTCTTTTACTCTCTTTAGGCCAATTAACTCGTTAAGCTCCATAATATATTCATCGAGACTTTTAACATTATCTTCCGTTTCTGTATTATATTCTATATCAGTTGTTGCTTGTTCTTCAAAATCATTATCGTCAAGTATTTCACCCAATGTTTCAGCCAGAGATTTTTTTACATATTCATTTTTAGGGTCTAATTCTAATACAGCTTTATAATCGGATATTGCATTTTTATAGCGACCTAACTTTTTGTAGATGTCACCTCTAAACATAAACGCTAAATTATTTTCAGAATCTAACAAAATCGCTTTACTAAAACATTGTATTGATTCTTTGTCTTTTCCAATCTCTTGATAAATGGTACCTAATATAATAAAACTTTCCTCAAAAGAGGGGTCTATTTTTATGGCCGATTTGCAGTCAGATATGGCCTTGTCATATTCTTTAATTTTATATAACACTCTTGCACGATAGACATACGCTTCTGCATACAAGTAGCTGTCCTTAAGTGAAAAGATATGTGTAAAATCAATAATCGCTTTTGAATAATCTTTCTGCTTCTCATAAGCCAATCCACGATTTAGATAGCTTACACCATAACAAGGATCGCTTTCTATAGCTTTAGAATATGCATCTATGGCTTCTTGAAAATTACCATTATTATAATAATAATTTCCATTTTCGATATAATCTGACTTATCTCCCATAATAAAATATGGCACTCGGAAATTCCTAGCGCAAAAGTGATATAATGCGATAGGAGAAAAGAATGGGATATACGCGAATGACTTTTGTAGAGCGGATGGATATATTCAGGCTGCTGTACGTAGAAAAACAGACCCAG
>BNVD01000231.1 GCA_025997835.1 Spirochaetia bacterium | reverse complement strand
ATAGAAAGGTTTAGATGATCCGCTACCGTATAAGAATATCGATATAATTTTTGTCCCTGTTTATAATAGGGAGGATCGATAAAAAAAAACAAATTTGATCCTTGTTGTGAGTATCTAAGAATCTCACCAACAGCATCTCCAAATATTACTGATACATTATCCTTAAATCGTGCAATATTCTGAATTGATTTTATCAGTTCTTTTTTATTAAAACGACAATCAATTTTATAGTCTGAATTTTGCTCCATACCGCCAATTGGAGTCGATCCAATAATTCCTGAAAAATTAGTTCTATTGAAAAAGAGTCCTGCAAAACCGAGGGCGGCTATTTGATTCATATCTGGTTTATCTAAAAGTCTATATTGATTAAGACCTAGCCACGTATCAATCTTAACATTAACTCGATCAATTTGCCGAATAAGATCTTGAGTATGGTTAAACACCGATTCCCAAAAACTATATAGCAGCGGGTCTCGTTCAATCAGTACTGCTTTCGAACACACTTTTTTTTCTAACGCATATAAAGATAATGCGGCGCTGCCCGCAAAAGGCTCAATAAGCGTTTCCGTTGTATTATGCATTCCATTAGTAATATCGAAAAAAATAGGCGCAAAGGCAGCTTTGCTTCCAGGATAACGAAGAGGGCTTTTCATGTCAAAATCATTTCCTGGATTTTTATTATCTCATTACAAACCCATAATTTAATAGCTTCATAATCGTTTACACCATCAATATTTAACAATTCACCAGATTTAGAGAGTTCAAATCCTTTTGAAAAATGTCGAGGAATCGAAAAACGATATTGGAATTTTCCATAAATATTTTCATATATTTTTATTTGTTCATCAAAACTAGTTCTCGGTTCATAATCGAATAAAAATGGGATGAAAATGCCTCTTTCGTATTCCTTATTGGGAATAATAGAAAAGAAAAATTTATGAAATCTATCAATTACATCGTGCGACAATTCCTTTTTTGCCCAATTATTTCCACTGGCAACCTGAGCAAGAAAATAACGTTCCAATGCCGCTGCATCCTGGCGATACAGCCATGCTATAATATCAATTTCATAATCTTTTATATCTCTTGAAACTCCTGCAATTGGATTATCTCGTATCTCTCCATCACCTATTAATCGATAAACTTCTCGCAGTTTATCGTAAAAGCCACTGCCATCGGGCCTTGGAAAACCAAAAGAAATAGCGTTGCCAGCAATTAACCCTGCGGCTGCAACCGTTGAGCATGACTGAAATAATCTACGTTCGCTATCACTTATAACAGGTAAATAATCACCTGTTAATACTTCGTCCTCTTTGGGATGTGAAAGCAAAAGGCAAAAGAGATAAATATACCCAGAATTAGAGAGCTCTGGTTTAAGAGTAAAACGGCTACCGTTCTCAGAAAGGCTGAATGGATAATTATCTTCACCAACTCTTTCTGAACGTGTTTGTAATACTTGATTGATATGAATAAAGGCATTTTCAGCAACATCCTCTTCGATACCTACTCCTGTTTCTTCAGTATCGGCAATTTCAATATCTATATCACGCTGAATATCCATCATATCAAGCCCTTCTGGACCTGCAATCAATGCCCGAAATTCGAGTAGATCGCCTATGATTTCATCGTTTTGATTCTCAACAATACGCTTTGTAATCATATTAGCTTCGCTCTTTTTCTTTTTTTCCGGCTAAATAGCCATCTAAAATATCAATTTGAGCCTTTATTTCTTTAACGAGCCCAAGAATAGATGGAGTTGTTTCATCAAGTTTAGGCAATAAATCAATAGCCCTCGTTAGATTTAAACTGGACTCGGTTAGCACTTTTAAAAGCGCATCACTTGAATTGAGTGTGTTCATATATGCGGTTTCAAGATCTGCTCCATTTCGAATCGTGAATTTTGTAATAATTGAATTATAACTATCGATATTCTCTCGATAATGGAAATTTGTTTTTATATAATTCGGAAACCCCTGCATACCGTGGCCTCAGCCCGAATCGGACTTTAATCCGTGACATCGGCTGCAGTAAGGGTGCAATAAAATTCACCAGAGGCGTTTCCGCCGTCATGAACGACTGTATCCGGCTCAAAAAAACCGGTTTCCGTTCATCCCAGGTATAAAAGACACAGATGGGGATATGGTGTTTGAGGAGGCCCTCCAGGACGGGTGGCATTTCACCCTTTTCACTCCGCTTTTTCCGTTCTGGTTTGAGTTTCCGGTCGATAGCAGCAGGGCGCGCCCCGCGCCCTATTGACGTATCCAATACCCACTGGTACCATAAATCACTATGAAAAACGTAAAAAATTCCGTTGTTCTTATTACCGGCGCTGCCGGCGGCATAGGGCGCTTGATGGGCTTTGATTTTGCGGAGCGGGGCGCCAGGGTTGTTGCCTGGGACCTTAACGCCGAGGCGCTAAAAAAGCTTGAGGATGAGGCCCGTGAAAAAGGCCTCTTTATTAAAGGGATGGTCTGCGATGTAACCGACCGGGACGCGGTATACCGGCAGGCAAAGGCGGTGGAAACGGAAGTAGGGCCGGTGGATATTCTGGTGAATAACGCCGGGATCGTGTCCGGCGCCACCTTTCTGGAAACACCGGACGAAAAGATCCAAAAAACTATGGAAGTCAACGTCCTTTCCCTCTTCTGGACCGGCAAGGCCTTTCTTCCTTCCATGGTTAAACGGAACAGCGGTCATATCGTTACCCTTTCGTCCGCCGTGGCGATTGTCGCTATTGCCGGTTTGGCGGATTATTCCGCCAGTAAAGCCGCCGCGTTCGGCTTCAATGAGGCGGTACGCATGGAACTGCGGCGCCTGAAAAGCAAGGTAAAAACTACGGTTGTCTGTCCCAGTTTTATCGACACCGGAATGTTCCAGGGGG
>BNVD01000230.1 GCA_025997835.1 Spirochaetia bacterium | reverse complement strand
CCCCTCCTTTACCGTTAAGATCCAGGAGCCTGTTGCACTTGTGGTTTTTTTGCGCTTGAGGCCGCAAAAAAACCTCGATAAGTGGGCTCCTTACACAGTTTGCAGGGTAAAAATCGGCTTGAAAGCCGATTTTTTCTATTGAATTGCACGAAGTACAACAAACTGTTAGCCAGGGTGAGGACAACGCCAGCAACGCGGTGAAAGTCACCCTGCCTATTCTATATACATAGTATAGTCCATAATTGAAAAAAACAATGGTATTATTTTCGAAAAATATAGCACTATTTTCGAATAGCTCTAAATTTGAAGAAAAAACCACAAAAAACCCGGTGAAATTTTATGCCTTGAGTCGGTTTCACCATCTTCTCAAGCCTTTGGAAAGAATTCCCCCCTTTGTTGCGGGTAAGAGACTGATGGGCTTTACGGGCAGATATGACAAAAGCCCGGCGGTAAACCGGGCTTTTGGGGGTAAGGGGGGCAGGACTACTCGATGACGGCGATAATGTCCGACATTTTCAGGATCAGGTGTTCCTCGTTGTCGATTTTTACCTGGGTTCCGGCGTACTTGTCGTACATCACCTTTTGCCCGGCCTTTACCTTGATCACTTCCGTGTCGTCACCGACGGCGATTACCGTACCGGCCTGGGTCTTTTCCTGGGCGGTGTCGGGGATAATAATCCCGCTGGCGGTTTTGGCTTCGTTCTTCTCCAGTTTTACCATGACTCTGTCGGCCAAAGGTCTTACTTTCATATACGTCCTCCGTTGTATGTATAAAAATTTAAGGTATTACGATAAGACGAATATACAAAAATATGGCGGAAGCGTCAAGAAAAATCGATAAAGCGGCAGCAATTCTCAATTTGCATTTACTGGCATATACGGGCGGCGGGACGGGCAGCCCCCACCCGCGCCAGATGGACAACTGCTTTACTCGAACAAGGCGCGTTTACTCTCTGAGGGATTTGCGTTACTGGCTAAGACGCTTTGGGCTTTTTTGTGGGTTGCCATAATGTCGCGGGCAGGGGCCACCCGCCCCGCCGCCCGCCTTTGTAGGTTTTTGAATTGCCTGCTTTAAGATGGGGAAGATACGGGTGGGGCATTTCCGGCGGTTAAATAGAGAATTGCTGATCCCGCAGACTTAAGGTTTCAAAAAATGGTATAGTACCCGTAAGGATTGATTATGAACGTACTGGTAATCGGATCAGGGGGCCGCGAACACGCCATTGCGTGGAAACTGGCCCACGAAAAGAACATTGATACGGTGTACATCGCCCCCGGTAACGGCGGGACCGGCGGGGAGCCAAAGTGTGAGAATGTGCCCCTGCCCGGAGATCCGGCTTCACCGGAAGGGCAAAGGGCGCTGGTGGAATTCGCCCAAACGATACAGGCCGCCGTTACGGTGGTAGGCCCCGAAGCGCCCCTGGCCGGGGGCATCGTTGACCGCTTCCGGGAAGCGGGTATCCCCATCACCGGCCCCGATAAGGCCGCCGCCCGGCTTGAATCCAGCAAGGCCTTTGCCAAGTCATTTATGGAGCAGTACGGGGTCAGGGCCGGACAGAGCCGTTCTTTTACCGAATACGAGGCGGCGCTGCGGTATGCGGAACAGCATTTCCGTGAAAACGGCCCTGTTTCGGCGCGTATCCCCGCGCCCCCGCTCAATTCCGGCCCGCTGGTGGTTAAGGCCGACGGTCTGGCCGCCGGTAAGGGGGTGGTGATTGCCGATACGCTGACCGAAGCGGAAGCGGCGCTGCAAACATTCATGAAGGACGCCGCGCTGGGGGAGGCGGGAAAATCGGTGGTGTTGGAGGAATTTTTGGCGGGCCGGGAAGTGTCGGTGCTGGCGGCGGTAAGTGTGCGCCCCGGAAAACCGGGGACCATCCTGCCCTTCGTGTCCGCCCGTGACCACAAACGCCGGTTCGACGGCGGCATAGGCCCGAACACCGGCGGTATGGGGGCCATCGCCCCGGTCCCGGACTTCTCCCCCGCCGCAGAGCAGGACTTTATCACCCATATCCTGAAACCCACCCTTTGCGGCATGGAACAGGAACGCATGGATTACCGGGGCTTCATCTTCTTCGGCCTCATGATCCGGGAGGAGCACTGCTTTCTTTTGGAATACAACGCCCGCCTCGGCGACCCCGAAACCCAAGCAGTGCTGCCCCTGATGGAATCGGACTTTGGCGGGCTCTGCCTTGCCATCCAGGAAAACCGCCTGGACGCGTTCCCCCTAGCCTGGAAACCCGGCGCCGTCTGCGCTCCCGTTGCCGTCGCCAGAGGCTACCCCGGCCCCTACCCCAAAGGCGCCCCCATCACCGTAAACCGGGACAAGCTCACCCAATCAGGGGCGGTGATCTTCGCCGCCGGAGCCGTTTCTTCCGGGGATGCCGCTAACGCCCCCCCGCTGCTTACCGCCGGAGGCCGGGTCCTCTCCGTTTCCGCCTGGGGCGCCGGTGCCGCCGAAGCCCGGAAACGCGCCTACGAAGGGCTTGAGGCTGTTTCATTTGAGGGGATGGCGTACCGGAGCGATATTGGGACAGAAAATCCCTTGCCGATCCCTCCCAAATAGTGTTATATTATACCCATTAAGGAACATTCCTTATGAACCGCTCGTTGGAGGGTTCAACACACGCCGGGCCGAAAGGCCGGTAATCGCGCCGGAAGGCGCAAAGGAGCCTTGCATGAAAGGCAGTAAAGGGTACATTGACATGGGGACGATTCTTGATGAGATTTTCGAGGCCGCCCAAAATTTTAGCGATGAGTTTCACCGGAATTTTGAACAGTTCGGTCCCGGCATGAGGCCCAACGGGCCACTGGGAGGCGACGGGTGCGGCCCCTTTGGACCCAAAAGCCCCTTTGGCGGCAAAAATCCCTTCGACGAAAACATCGACTACTATCCCAACTATTCCTATCCACCCATGAATG
>BNVD01000229.1 GCA_025997835.1 Spirochaetia bacterium | reverse complement strand
GCATATAACATGATCCGCGCCATATTCGAGTAATACGACTTTTCGTTTATATATTTCTGTAATGTAATCAATAATTCCCTGATTATCGCCAATCACTACATCAGAAAATCTAACTGCTGATTTTTCTGAAATGCGAAGAATAAATCTTGCTAATTTGTTCCATTTTTCCCGTTTCCATTCAATGCCATCGACATTAGTAATAATTTTACCGCGATAAATCAATCGAATAAGTGGTAAAAAAAGAGAACCAGAAACACCAAGAATAAGCATAACATCGGAACGTAAAGACAACAGCATACAAATCAGGTCATAGAATATGCTACTCATGCCATTGGCGTTCAGATTGATGTATTTTAATTTTGCCCCATGGTAGTCATCCTGTTTTTCCTGATACAGTTTAGCCGAGCAGAAAACAGTATACTCCATACTGTCTGTTTTGTTTTTGACGAGATTTTCCGCTAATGTTTCAAATCCGCCGTATTTTGCGGGAATCCCGGCTGTTCCAATTATTGATATGTTCATGCTTTATTTGAAATTATCAGTTGATTGAGAACCGATTTTGAACAGAGCTTTATTATCTTCTAAATATTGACTGAACATTTCCGCGCCTTTGTAGTTTATATGCTCAATATCTCCATAAGCATCATCGGGTAATGTAAAATCTGAATTATCAATCCATGTAATTTCATGCAAATTGGTATTATAAAAAGATAACAGCCTGTCACGGGAACCATATTTTTCCGGCTGGTAACACGGGACACTTATTAAAATAAATTTGACTCCTTTCTCCTTACATAAATCGGCACTCTTTAATATGTATCTTAATTGTAATTGATAAGATGATACTTCTTGTTTTGAATTTTTACCGGAATTCCGATCGGCTCCCTCTCTAAGAGTAATATCCTCTTGCAATTTATCCCGATATAATTTCAAATACCCTCCGATTTCCAGATCCTTATACGAAACAGCACCTTTTTGGAAAAACCGAAGAATTGGACGGATATTTTTTACTGGGATTTGCAAAAGCGCCTTGTAAAATGTTTTATAACCCACAAAATTAAATATGTCCTCTTGATCCATCAACACGATAAAAAAGGGGATTCTTGCCAGAATATTATCCTCAGTAAAAAAGCCGTCATCTGACATACGTCCAGGATTATAATCAAAAAGAACCGTATCTATTTTATTTGCATCTTCATTTAAAAATTTTCTTAGTGTTAGATATGAATGCATGGCATTCGTCGAGCTTAAAGAAAGATTTATGGAATGGGAAAAAATACTATCATCAATCGCACATTCTGTCTGAGAAGTTCCCAAAACAAGAATATTTTTATCGGAGGGTAATTTGAATGATGCCGATGCTAAAATAGCAACAGAACCGCCAATGAGTATGGTCAGAATACCCATAACCATCAACAATAATATTAGCACATGAATGATAAACCGTCTCATTTTTTACCCTTAAAACTGAAAATATATAAATTCTTTCTGTTTTCCGCCAATCATCAGGATCATCAGTATGAGAATAATATATATAGTCCATCTGAGTATTTTATTCCCGGCAATATTTTTAAAACCATATTCTTCTTTTTTGTTTGCTATCCATTCCATGTATATATATGGAGGAAATGATAAAAGCAAACATACGGTATTCCATAAATTTCTTCGGCTCCACTCTATTGCTGGTAAGGTCAAAATAGAAGGAGAGAATATCCGGTGAATGTAATCCCATGCCTGTCCAATGCTGTCCGCCCTAAAAATAATATTTCCAAGGGATACCAGTATAAAGGTAAGAATCATACTTCCAATGTTTTTTAAATCGGAAAATCCGTTTTTTACCGCTTTAGTTTTATTTTTTCTATTGAACGATCCGGTAAGTATTAACGGTATATACAATAAACCATGGTATAAGCCGAATACTACAAAAGTCCAATTAGCGCCATGCCAGAGTCCAACAAGCACAAAATTAATGACAATGGCAAATATGATCCCTGATTTTCCTAAATCACGAAATTTAATATTCAGGGGCATAAACACATAATCTGTAAGCCACGAAGTTAAAGATATATGCCAATTGCCCCAATACTCGGCGATGTTTTTCCCTTTAAAGGGAAAATTAAAATTTTTAGCTATCCTGAATCCCAATAACTTCCCAACACCGATAGCCATATCAGAATAACCGGAGAAATCAGCGTAGAGCTGTATTGAATACAGAAGAGCTTTTATCATCAACATCGATCCAGAGGTAACCGGAATACGTTCCCAAGTATAATCCACAACTTCTGCGCAATTATCAGCCAACACCATTTTTTTAAACATTCCCCATAAAATCTGCCGGCACCCGTCAACCATCAAATTGTAATTAAAAGTACGTTTCGCCTGCAATTGGGGAATAAAGGTATTGGGCCGGTCAATCGGTCCTGCCAGCATTGTCGGAAAAAAAGCCGCATAAGCGGTAAAGGCGACTACATCGGTCACCGGTTCCATACGCTGCCGGTATATTTCCAACACATAGCTTATGAGTTTGAACGTAAAAAAGCTGATACCCACAGGCATTATTATAGTGAAAGTACTCCAATTGGTATGCAAACCAATAGTGGAGAATAAATCACTGAATGAGGTTATAAAAAAATTAAGGTACTTAAAATACAGCAAAAAGCCAATACCAAGGCATACCCCCAAGGTAGTTAAAAGATGAGCCCGCTTCGGATTCGCTTCATTTGATTTGCCTATCAGAATACCTAACCCATAGAAGGCGCCGGTTGCCAGTAACAACAGGGGGATCATTTTCCAGTTGGCTATTCCGTAAAAGACATAGCTTGCCAATAACAGTAAAACGTTTTGTGCCCTGGTCTTCTCTTTTAAGGGAAAATAATAGAGAAAAAACACAACTGAGAAAAAGAATAAAAAATCAATAGAATTAATTGTCATAGCATTTATCCTCTATTAC